>VGIQ01000064.1 GCA_016867835.1 Calditrichota bacterium
CTGGGTAGTGGAGGTATCACACTCGTGGCTGAACCGATTCAGAAAGCTGTTGGTTCGCTATGAGAAGAGAACAGCAAGCTATGTGGCCCTAGCGCAATTGGCTTGCGCCATCATTGCCTACAGAAAAATAGGCGTTATTTACGGATAAACACTTAAGATAACTTCAGTCTTGCGTCTGCACCGTCTAATGACCATTGAAGTCAGCGGTATCCTGCGCGAAGTAGGCAGAATCGATACCGGAAGATTTGAGGATATAAAAGCAAAACTAATGTGGCTGTTTCAACTGCGCCGGCAACTCTGAGTTACGCTTGCAGCCCTGCAATCTGTAGATAATGATTTAATCACTTGCGCAGTAGCAAGCAGATGAAAGGCACCAAATGAACAAAACCTTCCCCTATCAAATCGCGATTTCACCCTCATTGTCGAGCGCGACCCCGAGAGCGGTTGGCTTGTGGGCGAGATCGTCGAATTACCTGGCTGTTTAACGGAAGCGCCCGATTTTCAAGCGCTTGATTCGGCGATTCGCGAAGCAATCGACCTTTATCTGGAAGTAGTGGCATAGTTTGGCACTGCCGATTGGTGCACCTGGATTCCCGCTTCCGCGGGAATGACGCATCAGCATCAGCATTAGCATTGGCATCATCATTAGTCATCGTTCATTAGTCATTGACCATTAACCCCTCCCATATCCGCTCTCAATTCCTTGAGTTCTTTCGCGAACGGGGGCACGAGGTCGTCCCGTCGGCTCCGGTGGTGCCGCACGGCGACCCGACATTGCTCTTCACCAACGCCGGAATGAACCAGTTCAAGGACGTCTTCCTCGGCACCGGAAGTCGCCCCTGGTCGCGCGCGGTCGATTCCCAAAAGTGCATCCGCGTCTCCGGCAAACACAACGACCTTGAGGAAGTCGGCCCTTCACCGTCGCACCACACTTTCTTCGAGATGCTCGGCAACTGGTCGTTCGGCGACTACTACAAACGCGAAGCCATCCGATGGGCATGGGATCTCCTAACCACCGTATGGGATCTGGACAAGGATCGCCTCTATGCAACAGTCTTTGCCGGTGACGATCAGGTCGGATTCGATCAGGATGCCTACGACATCTGGAAGGACGAGATCGGCCTGCCTGCGACTCGCATCTCTCGTCACAGCCGCAAGGACAACTTCTGGGAGATGGGGGAGGTCGGTCCTTGCGGACCCTGTTCGGAATTGCACTACGACTTCGGATCCGACTTCTGCCGCAAAGGAGGTGAACAGGGGCACGTCTGCGCGGTCAACGGCGATTGCGGTCGGATCGTCGAACTTTGGAACCTCGTCTTTATCCAATACCGCCGCGACGAGAGTGGAATACTGCACTCGCTACCGAACAAACATGTCGATACCGGCGCCGGATTCGAACGCATCTTGAAGGCTCTCGAAGGCGTCCCCTCCAATTACGAGACCTCAATCTTCAAGCCATTGATCGAAGCCGTTGCGCAGATTTCCGGTGTGCCCTATGCGCGGGACAACTCCGGAATTCCTCACCGCGTCATAGCCGACCACATCCGGATGCTGTCGTTTGCCATAGCCGACGGGGTGCTGCCCTCCAACGATGGCCGAGGCTACGTTGTGCGTCGTGTCCTCCGTCGCGCCGCGCGGTATGCGCGGACCTTAGGCCTTGAAGAACCGTTCCTTCGTTCACTGTTGCCGGCGCTGATCGACTCCATGGGCGACGCTTATCCGGAACTAAGCAAGCGGTTTCACCATATAGAAGGGGTGCTCAAGAGTGAGGAAGAGTCCTTCAGCCGGACCTTGGGACGCGGCCTCGAACTCTTCGGGGAGGCGATATCCCGATTGAACTCCGCAAGGATCGGCGCCTTCCCCGGCGATGAAGCCTTCAAACTCTACGACACCTATGGCTTCCCCCTCGACCTGACCGAACTAATGGCGCGCGAACGAGGTCTGACGGTCGATATCGACCGCTTTGACCAGTTGATGGCCGCCCAACGTGATTTGGCACGTGGTGAGCGAAAGTTCGCAGCTTCGTCTGGTGAATGGGAGCCCGGACTCATTACCGAATTCACTGGCTATAAGGACTGGCAGCAATCGGTTGAGGCCCGCATACTTGCTGTTCGACGCGAAGGCGAAGCCGTCGAATTGGTTACAGAACAGACTCCCTTCTACAGCGAGTCGGGTGGACAGATCTCAGATGCCGGATCAGTTGCCATTGACGGGCATCGTGGTCAGGTAGTGGAAGTGAAACGGCTGGGCGCCTTCGTTGTTCATCGGGTCGAAGGCTTCACCGGTTCGCTTCAAGTTGGTGACTCGTTGACCTTGGAAGTCAACACCGATCTTCGCCGCCAAACGCAGTATAACCACACCGGAACACACCTGATCCACAAGGCCCTGCGAAGATTGGTTGGGCCGCATTGCAACCAGGCCGGTTCGCTCGTCGCGCCTGACCGTCTTCGGTTCGACTTTACGCACCACGAAAGGCTAACCGAAGAGCAGATTGCTACCCTCGAAGACGAGGTCAACTCTGCCATCCGGACCGATTACCCGGTCGAGTGGTATGAAGTGCCCTACAAGGAGGCTATCGCCTCCGGCATTACTGCGCTCTTCGGCGAAAAGTATGGCGACATCGTTCGCGTAGTTGATATCGGCGGCAGTCGAGGTTCCGATTCCTATTCCCGTGAACTATGCGGCGGCTGCCATGTCTCCCGCACCGGCGAAATAGGGCTCTTCCGGATCGTCACCGAGGAAGCCGCCTCGGCTGGAGTGCGCCGAATCGTCGCTGTAACTGGCGAGCACGCACTCAACTGGGCGCGCGATGAGCATCGTCAACTCGAAGCCGTCCAGGACATCGTCGGATCGCGCGGCTCAAGCCCGGTCGAGAAGTTGCGGAAGACAATCGCCGAAAAGAAGGCGCTCGAAAAGGATCTGGAGCAACTCCTCGGCTTGTGGGCAGCCGGCGAAGCCGCGCAACTGCTCGCCGCAGCAACTCCCATCGAAGGCGTCGCCGTCGTTCGCAAGCAGTATGACCGGCTCGATGTCGAGCGTCTCAAGATGGTCGGCGATGCAATACGCAGTCAGAACCCCAAAGCCGCAGCACTGCTCGTCAGTGCGGGTGAGAACGGCGCCGGGCAACTGGTCTGTGTCGTAGGCGATGATGCGATCCGGACGACCAGGCTGAAGGCAGGCGAACTTGTCGGTCAGGCGGCGAGATTGGCCGGCGGCGGCGGCGGTGGGCGGCCGCATATGGCAACCGCCGGGACGAAGACGCCGGAACTGCTGGGGGAGGCTGTGAGAGGATTTGAAGGGCTTGCACGGAATGCCCTAATAAACTGAAACCCTGTAAATCTGGAAACTTAAATGCCGCGCTTTGAGTACGCCATTGTGGAAGCCGGCACCCTTAGCGGCTGGAAGATTTCTTATCCCGACCATGATGAGAAGGTGAAATGTGATCTCATGCCGGTTCTTGTCCAACTCGGATCCGCAGGCTGGGAACGGGTGACAATGACCGATGAGGTGGGCGGCTTGCCTCGCCGTCTCTTTTACAAGCGTGCTCACAGCGATAAGGCATTGACGCTCGCCGACCGCCTTTTCTCCCCTGAAGGGCATTGTCACCTCTGGTTGCTGCTCGACCCTGACGCGCAAAGCACGGACGAACTGGCGCGCATCGCCTCAGAGGGTGAGTCTGCTGGAGTATCTGTCATCCTGATCGGCGGCAGTTTCATCGCCCATGACGGCTTCGATGATGCTGTTCGTGCGGTAAAGGCGAAGGTCCACATTCCGGTGCTCCTCTTTCCCGGCAGTTCCCGTCAGATTTCACCTCACGCCGACGGCGTGCTCTTCATGTCGCTCCTGTCGGGACGCAATCCACAGTATTTGATCGGCGAGCAAGTGATGGCCGCGCCGATCATTAAGCGGCTTGGGCTGCCCGTCCTTCCGATGGCTTATTTGCTGATTGAGTCGGGGCGGATGACCTCGGCTGAGTTCGTCTCCGACACCAAGCCGATTCCTCGCGACAAGTCAGGTCTTGCTGCAGCACACGCTATGGCGGCCGAACTCTTCGGCATGCAGGCGGTCTATCTTGAGGCCGGATCCGGCGCCGAACAACCCGTTCCGTCGGAGATGATCCGCGCCGTCGTGCAGAGTGTATCCATTCCCATTATCGTCGGCGGCGGCATCACATCTCCGTCATTGGCGAAAGAAGCCGCTGAAGCCGGCGCAAGCGCCATCGTCATTGGGACGGCGGTGGAGCAAAACGGCTCATCTCTGCTGGGCAGGATTGCAGACGCTATCGCCACCATTCCCAATCCAAAATCCAAAATCCAAAATCCCAAATCTATATGATCCTCGGCGCACACGTCTCTACCGCTGGAGGCGTCAGCAAAGGCACCCTTGAGGCTGCCGAGTTAGGCGTTCCGGCAATCCAGATATTCTCGAAGAACCAGCACCAGTGGAACGCCAAGCCGTTTGAAGATAAGGAATTGGCAAAGTGGTTCGACGGCTTGAAGGCTAACGGCGTGACTCATGCCGTCTCCCATGCCGCATACCTTATAAACCTCTGCGCCCCCGATGCTGATATTCATGCCCGTTCGCTTTCCGCTTTCCTCGACGAACTGGTTCGCGGCGATCAGTTAGGACTCGTCGGTGTCGTCCTTCATCCTGGCTCGCATATGAAAACCGGCGAAGAGAACGGTCTCCAGAAGATTGCCGACTCCCTTAGGCGCATCTTTGACCAGCATCCCGACGGCAAGGCTCTCTGCCTGCTCGAAGTGACCGCCGGACAAGGCAGTCACCTGGGCTATCGCTTCGAACACATTGCCGAACTGCTTCGCCGGGTCAACGCGCCTTCCCGGATGGGCGTCTGTTTAGACACCTGCCATATTCACTCCGCCGGTTACGATTGGACCTCCAGTGACGGCTACGAGCAAGTCTTCACCGAGTTTGACAAAGTCGTTGGGCTGGAACAGATTAAGTGCTTTCACTTGAACGATTCGAAGAAAGCCCTCGGCAGCCGTGTTGACCGCCATGAGCATATCGGCGATGGCACCATAGGCGCTTCCCCATTCAAGCGTCTGCTCGAAGATCGCCGGTTCAGGGACATTCCCGGCTTGCTCGAGACCCCTGGCGAGACCGCCGACTATGCGCGCAACCTCGCGACACTAAAGGCGCTGCTCGATTAGAGTTGCACACTTGCCTTATCGGGCAATCGACCTCGCGGCGCTCCTAACCGGCGCCCGAATACTGATCATCCAGTTGCGGGCGATGGGGGATTCCGTCCTGGCAACGCCGATCATCCGCTTTCTCTATTCAGAGCGCCCCGATCTACGCATCGACATCCTCCTTGAGGCACTTCCGGCATCGGCATTAGGCCACAATCCTCACGTAAACGAAGTCATCATCGCACCATCGCGGGGCAGCGGTCTATCCCGCTACCTGCCGCTCGTCCGGAAACTGCAGTATAACAGGTACGACCTCGTCCTGGATTTCCTCTCCACGCCCGGATCGGCATTACTCACGCGTTTGACGGGCGCTCCACTCCGGGCTGGTTGGGCTTTACCGGGCCGGTTCGGCAGTTACAACCATGCCATTGTTCCTCCGACGACTCTAGAGTACGCCGTTAGGTCCAAGATGCGTTTCTTCAGGAGCCGCAGACTGGATGATGTACCTGAAGATGATATGCTTCCCGTGGTCTATCCCGGAACCGAAGATAGAGAATGGGCAAAAGTACGCCTCCAGAGCCTGCACATTGGCGGGAGATTGACACTTGCACTGGCACCTTTCTGCAAGCGCGAGCATCGTCAGTGGCCTTTGACTTGCTGGACGAGTCTTTGTGATTCGCTGCAACGACGTTATAGGTGCCGGTTCCTACTCTTTGCCGCAGACGCCGAACGTGACTATCTTATAAGTTTGGAGCGGGCGTTAGGCGAATCCGTCAGTTGGGCAGGTTCACCCGATCCGCTAAAGGCTGCAGCGTTGATGCAACATACAACTCTGCTTTTATCCGGTGAAAACGGGCTCTTGCATCTTGGCATTGCGTCCGATATACCGGCGTGGGCCGTCTTCGCGGGTAAAGACGCCCCCGAGCAATGGCTTCCCGGTATTCCATCGCGCTCTCTGGGTGTTGACCTTCGAATTGACCGTAATGAAAAAGCAGGATTAGATATCGCACTCACCTCGGCTATTAAATTCATCGAGCACCATCTTCCCGGTTTGGGCCATTGAGTCGTATATCTGCCGAGCAGACCGCTCTTGCCCTCATCGCGTTTGCGATGCCGATCTCGATCGCTGCAGCAAACCTTGCGCTCGGGTTTGGGCTGCTTCTTGCGTTGTGGCGGATAGTCGAAGTTGATCCCGGCAGAAGCCGATTGGGGGGACTATTCGGGATTATGCTCCTCATCTTCTTGGTAGTCCACTTTACTGCTATGCTTCTGTCGAACTACCCGGTTCATTTAAAGCACTGGTTTGAAAAGCGCTGGGTGCTTGCCGCATTCGTCGTCCCGGTAGTTCTTATTCGTGATCAACTTTCCGGGGAGCGCGCGCTCTATTTGGTCATGATCGGCGGACTACTGGCAGCGATTCTGGCACTTGTCCAGAATGCTTTCGGTTGGGATCCCGTGCGGGATCAGTTCATGGAGTATCACGGTGGCGGAAGCATGGCCATAGGCCCTTTCAATCATCACCTGACCTATGGGGGCGCGGCGATGATTGTTGCCCTGCTGGCGCTTGCTCGGTTCCCGTTCGGCGGGAGTCGGGTCGATCTTCTGCGCGCCTTTTTTGCCATCATCTTATCTGCCCTGGGACTATATGTCAGTTTTGCGCGCAGCGCGTTGGTCGGCTTCGGAGTTGGTGCACTTGGCTTCGTCCTGCTTGCACCACGAAAGTTGCGTTATTGGGCATTGGGTGCACTGGTCACCGGCGGAGCGGCACTCCTCGCTCTTGTTCCCGGAATGCTTACTCGTTTCACCTATATCTTTCAAGGCGAAGGCGTCGGTGAAGGCCCTCGATTGGCACTCGTTAGATCGTCCCTCCGCATTATCAGGGAATATCCGCTTCTTGGCGTCGGTGCCGGCAATTGGCGCGAAGCGTTCTTCCAGTATGGCGCTTCTGGACGCTATCCGAGCATTGCCCATCCGCACAGCGATCTCCTCTCGATTGCTGTCGATGGCGGACTGATTTCGCTAACGTTATTCATTGCCGTTTGGGTCATCTTCTTCGCCCGGATGATTCGCTGGCGACCGGATGATAACCTCGCCGGTGAATCCCATTCAGGAGAGTCTATAGTCCGCAAGAGCGCATTAATGGTCGTGCCTGCAATCTTCACCGCCGGGCTTTTTCAAAACTACTTAACCGACGCTGAAGTTGCCAACATACTCTGGTTTGTCGTCGGGACGGCGCTGGCAGTCGAATCGTCAAGCCGGGCTCCAGTCCGTGGCTGATCTTTCGGTAGCGATGATCGCATTCAACGAAGCCGCTCATCTCCCGCGCTCACTTGGCAGTGTCTGCTGGGCCGATCAACTTGTCCTAATCGATAGTTCTTCGACCGATACCACAGCCGAAGTCGGTTCAGCGCTCGGCGCCGAAGTTGAGACGCTTCCCAATCATCCCAACCTCAACCTGAACAAGAATGCCGCCATAGACCGCTGTCGATGCGAGTGGATATTGGTGCTCGACGCAGATGAAGTTGTTTCCGACGAACTTGCTGGTGAGATCCGCAGAGTCATTTCGCATCCCAATGCTGTCGGCTACTGCCTTCCACGACGCAACCATGTTATGGGCCGCGCTCTTAGATTCGGAAGTCAATATCCCGATTGGCAATTGCGCCTATTCCGGCGCAACAAAGGGCGATTTCCCGCGGATCACATCCATGAGACGATCAAAATTGAAGGCCGAGTAGGTCGGCTGGAAAATCCCCTTTATCATTATCCCTATGTTTCCGTTGAGGCACTCTCACGCAAGGGACTTAGGGATGCCGCTTTCGAAGCCCGTCACTTGTTTTCGAAAGGCCGCCGAGCGTCGCTGCTCAAGTTCTATTACCAGTGCTCCCTCAAAGCCAATCTCCGCTTCTTCCGACGCTACATCCTGAAAGGCGGCTTTCTCGACGGCGTTCCCGGTCTGATGATGGCTTCGTTCGATGCCTGGAATACGGTTCTTAGATGGTTACTGCTCTGGGAAATGGAGCAGGTTGACAACTCTATGAAGCCACCGAGTTCTCAATGACCACCTCACGAGATGTCAGCCGGACGCCGCTCCTCGAGCAGTTTTCCGCTATTAAGAAGAAGTTCCCTGATTCGATCCTCTTCTATCGAATGGGCGACTTTTATGAGATGTTTTATGACGACGCAGTGATTGGATCGGAAATCCTCGGCATTCGCCTTACCTCTCGCGCCCATGGCAAAGGTGTCAATGTGCCCCTGGCCGGATTTCCCTACCATCAACTTGATACCTATCTCACCCGAATGGTCGATGCCGGCCGGCGGGTGGTCATCGTCGAACAAGTTGAAGATCCCAAGAAAGCCAAGGGCCTTGTCAAGCGCGATGTCGTCCGTGTCGTTACCGCAGGGACGAATCCTGCGCTGCTTGAAGACGGAGATCTTGCACCAGCCCGCATAGCCGCGATGATTCACCAGGGAGACACATACGGCTATGCCTGGGCTGAACTCGCCGGCAGCAGCATTTCGGCCGGGACTTTTACCTTGCCGGAACTGCATCGCCTTGCGTTGCGTCTGGAGCCGGTTGAACTGATCATCCCCGCCTCCACCACCGAACTCGGCCCGGCACCGGAAAAGAACCGCACCGGTCAATCCGTTAGCCGGCTGGAAGACTGGATTTGGGAAGATGAGTTCGCTCGCCGAACACTTACCGGTCACTTCGATACCGTTAACCTCAAAGGCTTCGGTCTTGAAGGTGAACCCGCCGCGCTGGCTGCTGCAGGCGCTTTGCTTTACTACCTTAAACAGAACCTGCGCGCCGATCCGTCGCATATCACACGCCTTGTTCGTGCTGATGTTGGGCACAACCTTTTGATCGAGACCTCTACCCGACGAAACCTCGAACTGACACACTCGCTCTCCGGCAATCCCCGGGCAACACTCATCTCGGTTATCGACCGCACCGTTACCCCCTCCGGTCGAAGGCTACTTTTCAGCCGTCTCCTCGAACCCCTCGCCGATATAAACTTGATCGACGAGCGACTCGATGCGGTTGGAGAAATCACCCGACGCGAACGCGAGCGGGAATCTGTTCGTCAATTGCTTAAACGGTCTGGCGACATCCAGCGCATGCTGGCCCGACTTGCGACCGCACGAGGATCGCCCCGCGATCTCACAGCGCTTGCCGCCACTCTTGAGATGCTGCCAGTTCTTCAGCAGTTAACTACTGCCTTTCGCAGCGAGTTGATCCGCGCCTGGGCGGGACGTATCTCCGTATGCGCTGATATTGCATCGTTAATACGAAATGCAATCACCGACGAACCGCCGCTGCTCGCTTCCGAAGGCGGAGTTATCCGCGACGGCTATGACCGTCAAATCGACGACCTCCGGAGCGTCGAAACCAGTGGCAAGTCATTTCTCGAAGACCTTGAGAGCCGAGAGCGCAAAGCAACCGGTATCCCGAATCTTCGCGTCGGTTTCAATCGCGTCTTCGGTTACTATATCGAAATCACCCGTTCGCATCAAGGTAAGGTTCCGAGCCGCTACGAACGGCGCCAAACGCTGACCGGCGCCGAACGCTACACCCTCCCCGAATTGAAGGATTACGAAGAGAAAATCCTCACTGCGACCGACCAGATTCGGGAACGAGAAATCGAACTCTACGGAGTCATTGTATCCCGGGTTTTGGAGAGCGCTGCTACGCTGCAAGAGAATGCCGCCGCGCTTGCTGAATTCGACTTCCTTACCTCGCTCGCTCAACTTGCCATGGATGAGCGCTTTCATCGACCGACTCTTACAGACGATGACACGCTTGAGATCGTCGAAGGACGTCATCCGGTCGTTGACCGACTCCTGCCGGCAGGTGAGACTTTTATCCCCAATGACACCTCGTTGGGCGGCAATGGACCGCGAATCGCCATTGTGACTGGTCCCAATATGGCCGGTAAGTCAACGTATCTGCGCCAGACCGGGATCATTGTTATTCTGGCTCAAATGGGCTCTTTCATCCCCGCGAAGTCAGCCCGGATCGGAGTCGTAGATCGCCTCTTCACCCGCATCGGCGCACTCGACAACCTTGCCGGTGGTGAATCGACCTTCCTTGTAGAAATGCAAGAGACAGCTGCAATACTCAACAATGCTACATCCCGTTCACTGGTTCTATTCGATGAAGTGGGAAGGGGGACTTCGACCTTTGACGGACTCTCCATCGCCTGGTCGATTATCGAGTATCTGCACGAAACGCCGCGCCTACGCCCGCGAACCCTCTTTGCAACACACTTTCACGAGTTGATCGATCTGGAGAACTATCTTCCCGGCGTCGTCAACCTTAACGTTGCAGTGCGCGAATATGGCGATAAAGTCGTGTTCATGCGAAAGATCGTCCCCGGCGGCAGCGATCACAGTTTCGGGATTCATGTCGCAAGAATGGCCGGTATCCCGCGCGAGGTCATCGAACGCGCCCAGGATGTCCTCGCCAATCTCGAAGCAAATGACCTGAGTCCCACCGTTTCGGTGTCGCCCGATGCCGGAAATGGACGTGTAGATCGTAATACCATTGAGAGCAAGTCTGGAACGAAGCGCCTCCCGGCACGGCACACGGCACAACTCTCGTTCTTCGATCCGTTGGAGCGAAAATTGCGCGAGCGCTTGGAGTCACTTGAGCCGGAGCATCTCTCACCGCTCGAGGCGCATCGGCTGCTGATTGAACTAAAGCAAAGTCTGACGACCAATGACTGATCTCCAGATGCAAGGGGAATGTCGCTCGAGCAATAAGCAATCGATTGTTGCCAAGCCTGCCCAGTGCTCATTAGTCATTGATCATTAGTCATTAACAACTATATTCTTCCCTTGGATCATGTCATCCGAATTTGACGTAACCCTCTATTACATAGCCTTTACGGCTTACTTCGGCGGGTTCGCCTCCTTCAGTTTAAATGCCGCGCTGAAGGGAGCCTTCTGGCATCGTACCGGTGCCGCCCTGATGACCTTCGGGCTGTTGCCGCACACTGCAGCCTTCATCGCCCGCTGGCAGTTGACCGGTCATGTGCCGCTCTCCAACATGTATGAATACATGTCGGCGATGTCGTGGATGGCGGTCCTGACGCTTCTATACGTCTATCGTCGTTATGGCCGCCCCGAGATCGGCACTTTCATTTCGCCTGTCGTCTTCATGCTGATGGTAGCGGGAGCGCTCCTTCCCAAGGAGGCTTCGCAGTCGCTTATGCCTGCTTTGCGAAGTGTCTGGCTAATTATACACGTCGCGCTTGCGGCTCTCGGCGCCGGTTGCTTTCTGGTTTCTTTTGCCGGCAGTTCGATCTATCTCCTGACACGCTATCAGCCACTTGCGAAGAAGCGTGGAGATGCAAAGCCAGATGCTTCGCTAATTTGGAAATTTCTCCTTCTGGGGCCGCTGGCAATCGCACTCGTTGCATCGCTGGTTGGTCTCAAACCTCCGACACCGTCATCGTCATTCGGTCCGGCAGGCGATGCTGTCAACCTCGGTGGCTTTTTCATCTTGACAGGGATGGCATTCCTGCTGGGAACGGCAGTCACGCCGTTTCTATGGCGTCGGCGCAGGGCAGGCGACTCGAGCGGTCTTGGGGGCTGGCTATTCATTGGGCTGTTGACTTGTTTTCTGACCGGTGCGCTTGCCGAGGGGTTGTTGCTAAAAGCCGATTGGCTGCAGTTGACGCATCAACTGCCAACAGCATCCGGCGAATCGGCCAAGTCCGCCTGGCTCATCTTCGAGTTCATCGGCATTGCCTACTTGTTAGGCGCTCTTCTATCTGCCCCAATACTCTCAATTCTATCCCGCGTCAATCGTGATGAGAACCGCAGGCAGATCCTAACACTTGACCTTCTTGACGAGATAGGCTACAAAGCCGCTTCGCTCGGCTACCCACTATACACCGTCGGTGCTCTATTTGCCGGTGCTATCTGGGCTGAGCAGGCCTGGGGACAGTTCTGGAGTTGGGATCCCAAGGAGGTCGGCTCCCTTATTACCTGGCTCTTCTATTCAGGCTACCTTCACGCCCGCTACCAGCACGGCTGGACCGGTTCCCGTGCCGCGATCCTCTCGGTTATTGGATTCCTGATAGTCCTCCTATCTTTCTTCGGCAACTACTTTTTCGGCGGGCTGCACGCTTATGCGTAGCAGTTCGATAGTGCCGGAGTGCAGACGTAAGCGGGCAAGTTCTTCTTGCTCTCTTGTTCACTTGTTCACCTGTCTGCTCCTCGGACTAGTATTCGCATCGGCGCTCACTTATCCAGCCCATGCCCAGTCGTTTGGAAAGAACAAGGTGCAATACACCTACTTCGACTGGGAGTACTTAACCACTGAACATTTCGACATCTACTCCAGTCAAGGCGGTCGGGGTATTGCCGACTTCGCCGCGGAGGTTGCCGAGGAAGCCTATGGCAAACTGGCGCAAAAGTTTCGCTACCCGGCGTCCGGTTTCGGCCCCATCACTCTGATCACCTACAAGTCTCATAACGACTTCGTCCAGACCAATGTAACCGCCGAGCATCAGGAAGAAGGCGTCGGCGGTTTCACCGAGTTCTTGCGGACGAGAGTCGTTGTTCCTTTCGAGGGCGACCACGAGAAGTTCCGGCACGTCATCCACCACGAACTGACTCATGCGATGATGCTTAACCTCTTATTCGGGCAGGGGTTCGGCGCAATCATTTCAGGTGTTTCTCAAGCCCGGCTGCCGTTGTGGTTCACTGAGGGTCTGGCGGAGTATCAATCCCGCGGCGGGCTCGATCTCGAGACCGAAATGTTCCTGCGCGATGCCGTCGTCAATGACAACCTGCCGGAGATCGACGATCTTGACCATTACGGCTACCTCGGTGTCTATAAATGCGGTCAGTCGATCCTCTATTTCATCGCCTGGCGTTACGGCGACGAGAAGATCGGTGAAATCCTCCATCAAGTCAAAGGATTGCGCGATTTCGAGCGCGCCTTGAAGGCCGCCATCGGATTGAACGAAGAAGAACTCTCGAAGAAATGGCGGCGCTGGTTGAAGGAACGTTACTGGCCCCAGGTCGCCGGAACCGACCCGCCCGATCGCAACGCTCATCAGTTGACCGATCACCGCAAGGAAAATTGCTACATAAACAACAGCCCGGCATTGTCGCCGGACGGCGAATACCTGGCTTTCCTCTCAGATCGTTCCGACTTCTTCGACGTCTATCTGATGCGGACGATCGACGGCAAAGTTCTCAAGCGACTGGTGCGTGGTCAACGCACCGGTCAATTCGAGGAACTTCATTGGCTCCGTCCCGGCATCACCTGGTCACCCGATGGTAAGAGGATCGCATTAGCCGCAAAAGCCGGCAAGCGCGACGCGATCTACCTCGTAGATGTCCAGCGCAGCCGGGTCGTCAGGCGCTTCACGTTTGAGTCCGACGGTATCTTCAGTCCCTCTTGGTCTCCAGATGGGGAGTGGATCGCCTTCGTGCGGGTTCTGAATGGCCAGAGCGACATCGCCCTTGTTGAAGTCGCCAACGGACGCCTTGAACTTGTCACCGATGACCTCTTCGATGACGACGATCCTGCCTGGTCGCAAGATGGGGAGCGCATCTTCTTTACCTCCAATCGGGAGTCGGATGTTGCATCGGCGCCGCCCTCCCTGATCAATCGCAACATAAGGATTTTCGAAGTTTACGAGTATTCGAGAAGCGACAGCCTTCTGCAAAAATTGACCTCGGACAGCGCAGTGGCAAGGACTCCGCTATGGACTTCGGATCCGGACAGGCTGCTCTACGTCAGCGATGTTAGCGGAGCCTTCAACATCTATCTGCTCGACCGGAAAACCGGTGAACGCCATGCCATCACCAATCTTGTAACCGGCAGTTTTCAGCCGACAGTCTCGCGACAAGCCGGATCGCTCGCCTTCGCCTCCTACTATGACAACGGCTATGACATCTTTCTTGCCAACGATCCCTTTTCACCCGAATCGCACTTGAAGACGGCGAAATTACCAGCCGCCGAAGGCATACGCAATGCCCGGCTTAAGGACGCTGACATCGCCGGAACCCCGACCGACTATTCGCACTTTGTATTCGATCGCCTCTTGAAGGATAGTGACACTGCTTTCACATCAACCAAAACACCCGATTCTACCAAAATCGCTCACCGCTCGCGCACCGAGGGCGGAAAATGGCCAAGCCACGACTATAGGGTGCAACTATCACCCGACTTGGTCTTCGTCTCAGCCTCTTACAGCCCTTACTTCCGGGCTCAAGGATCCGGGACGCTGCTCTTCTCAGACGTTCTCGGAAACCACCAACTCTATCTGGCTGTCGATCTCAACCGCTCGACCGAAAACTCAAACTTCTTCTCGATGTATCGTTATCTGGCGCGACGAGTCGATCTCGGCTTTGGCGGCTACCATTTTGCCTATCCATTCGATTATGGACGGCTAAGGGACCGTAATTTCGGGTTCTTCGCCGCATCGTCCTATCCGTTCAGTCGCTTCAACCGGGCCGAATTGAGTGCCGAGTATATGGTCGTGGAGCGGTCGGTTTGGGATGGGGAGGACTACCGCCCAAGGTCGCGGCTGACGACCCTTGCGCCGCATCTCGGCATCGTCCACGATACGGGAGTCTGGCACAGTTCGGTCGAGCCGGGCAACGGCTCGCGCTGGCGCCTGGATGGAATCTGGAGTCCAAAGATAGGGAGTGGGCTGGGCGTCGCGTTCCGGACGGGAACCGCTGACTGGCGGTCTTACTTTAAGATCAGGAAGGACTATTCACTGGGCTTAAGGTTCAGCGCCGGTCTATCCGAAGGAGAGAACCCGATGCGGTTTTTTCTTGGCGGGGTGAGCAACTGGATCAATCCCCGCTATGACAATCCTGAAAACGGTATCCTGATAGACAAACTGAACGACATCTACTATTCCAGTTTCGTTGGGCCGCTGCGGGGGGTTGGCTACTACAATCGGACTGGTACTCGTTATTTTGTTAATAACATAGAGTTCCGCTTTCCGTTCATTAGGCACCTAATGTTCGGTTTCCCTTTGCCTGCCTACTTTAGGGACATTAGGGGAGCGCTTTTCACCGATTGGGGATCTGCATGGCTGAATGGAAGAATAAAGGACTGGAATGCTCGGCAGAGGGGCAATTCATACCACGATGGCTATTTGCCTTACAAGACTACCTTCGGCTTTGGCTTCGGCATCCGGATCGATCTCGGTATCTTCCCGCTCCAGTGGGATGTCGCCTGGTCGCCGCATAACAAGGGTAGCGAGATGCGGCCCCAATATTACTTCTCCATCAACACCGGCTTCTAATGCAGAAGTCACATATCGAGGTGAATTGACTTGGCTGATAAACATCACAAGCCGCGGCACTTTCTACCGCCGCTTCATATCAGCCGCACCCAGGTGGCGCTCTACGCCATCGGCGCGGTGCTCCTGATCCTGGGCTATCTCCTAATGTCGATAGGTCCGTGGGATAATCCGCTATCCCGAACCGTAGCCCCACTCATGCTCTTGGTTGTCTATCTGCTCGTCTTCCCTGCGGCGATCCTCTGGGAGGCGCGGCGGCGGAAGCTAAAGTCGGATAGGGAAGGGTAGGAGGTTCCGTTCTCCTCCAGATGTGAGAATCGAAGCGAGACGCATGTTCGATCCTTCAATCCGGGAGTCATCAATTGGAAGCATCTTGGGGCGATTAGCTCAGCCGGTCCAGAGCGCCTGCCTTACACGCAGGAGGTCGTCGGTTCGATCCCGGCATCGCCCACCATTACTCCTGTCATATTGAACGCGTAGGGTCGGATTCCGATCCGGCCAATGACTCGCGTAGCGTT
>VGIQ01000065.1 GCA_016867835.1 Calditrichota bacterium
CTATTCCGGGCACGATCAGCGTCACCCCACCGGCGGGGAGGATGCGGTCGGGCAGCGCGCCGGTTGCTCCCGCTTGAACCATCATTTCCGCCCAGGGGCGTCTTGTGTTCCATTGCAATGAGGCTTCGCCATCGTCCACCCGGTAGCCTATTCCTCCGTCGAGCGTTCCGTCGCTGCGCGTGAGCCTTGCCATCATTCCGAAGTCTCCCCGACTCCAGCGAACTACACCGCCCGTCTCCCGGCCGTATTCGTTGACCGGGAGTTCTCTAAGCCGTGTTTCGGCACGATAAAGTCCGAACGACCACTTGGATCCGGTCTCAGGCGTATGCGAGATGGCCAGATCGACGTCTCCACGGGTCATCTGTCGCTCAACCGGCGTCCCGGGTATTTCGACACCTTGACGGACGCTCTGAAACGCAAGCGAAACTTCCCCGTCGCTTCCCAGGCGGTTGACGATCTCGCTCCAAAGCGTTCGCCCATGCTGCGCCGAGTGAGGAAACCGTCCGGACGATGAGGGTATAAAGCCCCCGATCCGCAGATAGTTGCTTGCAGCGACCCGCCGATGATGGACAAACCCGACCGGCTCAAAGCCATAGAAGCCAGTGCGATAAGAAAGCGCCGTCGCCGGCCCGTCATCGAAGGATCGAACGGGATCGAGGGCAATCAGCCCGGCTCCTGAGGCGCCATCCAACGTTCCCGTCGATGACGAAGCCGATCCGACGATGTTGGGCGGCAGGAGCGACAGATCCCCCCGCCAGGTGCCCGGCATACGCCATGGCCGTCCCCGCCACAGGACGCGGTTGTAGGCCTCTCCCATGCCGAGCGGCGAAAGAACGATCTCCCGACCCGGAGTTGCCAGATCGGGATGATAGAACCGGATGTCGCCCCGGAAGAGGTCGCCCGTATGCCGGACGTTAGTGACAGCGCGGGAATGTGGGCTGAGAGTCCATATTGCACCGGGTCCATCGAGAATAGAGGTGGAAGGGTAGGCAAAGAAGCGGGGGCCGAAGCGGTATGCCTCGAGGGAATCCAATCCGAATGCGGCTGTTGGATCGACCATCGACAGTATCATCAGAACCCAGCAGACTGCAATGAACCGCTTCAGACCAGATTCCGTCTCGCCAGAAGCGCCAAAGCCGGTGTCGTCATAAAGATAAATATCAACAGGTTGGATGAGGTGTGTAGCATGGCGAACGGTATGCCGGCGAGGAGCGTGGCTATGACTCCGGCGGAGTCGAAGCCGGCGGTAAGAGGATAAGCGAGGTTGGTTAGCAGGTCGAACCATAGCGTTACGAGGAGCGCGGCAACCGCATCATATATCCGTAAACCCCGGGCGGGGATGTTAATCCTCCACCGCAACCTTCCAGTGAGAGGGGCTGCCAGCGATCCGCAAATCTGTGCCGTCAGCAGCGGTGGATAGAGCCCCCCCTGGGGGTTGAATCCGAAGTAGAGGAGCGAGGCGATGAGCGCAACGGAGAATCCCCGTGCGACTCCGAGCGCGTATCCCGCAATATAAAGGCCAAAGGTGAAGAGTTCGACATTAGGCACCGCTATTAGGAGGTATCCACCGGCCGCAGCCAACGCTGCGAAAAGCGCGGTTAGGACGGCGGCTTCAACGGCGGAAAGTTCCCGCTTAATCCTGGTCACGGCGATCTGCCAAAACAGACCTCGACACTTTCACCCAACCTCGCCGGAGACGACCGGGACCCCGACCTAAGCCGTTTGCTGGGTCTTTTCCTTCAGCCGTGCGCTCTTGCCCTTGCGCCCGCGAAGATAGTAGAGTTTGGCGCGGCGCACCTTGCCCGACCGACGGACATTGACCTCAGCGACGAATGGGCTGTGCATTGGGAAGATGCGCTCGACCCCCACGCCGCCGGCTGCAATCTTGCGCACGGTGACGGTGCTTCCAGCATCGGCACCCCGCAACTTGATCACCACGCCGCTGAATATCTGAATCCGTTCCTTGTCGCCTTCGATTACCTTGTAATGCACATCGACCTGATCGCCCGGTTTAAGGTCGGGCAGATCGCTTCGCAAGGTGCTGCGAATGGGTTCTTTCCAGATTTCCATAACCGACTATTCCTCAAGTGGTTTAATACTCTTCAGATCGGGCCGGCGCTGGCTCAGGATCAACTTGCCCATAGCCTCCCGCCAATGCCCGACATTACGATGATGGCCTTCCTGCAAGACCGCCGGCACTGTTAAGCCTTCGCACTCTGCCGGACGGGTATAATGCGGAGCGTCGAGCCGCAGCCCTTGAAAACTGTCTCCCCGGGCGCTGTCGAAATCGCCCAGCACACCCGGCATCAGCCGCACCGTAGCGTCGATCATCACCGCTGCGGCTAACTCACCACCGGTCACGACGTAGTTGCCCAGTGAATACTCGCGATCGACTAACCGGTCGATTGCCCGCTGGTCGAGACCCTTGTAATGGCCGCAAAGAAAGACCAGATGCCGCTCCCGGGCGAGGCCCGCGGCACTCTCCTGGTCGAATACCTCGCCAGCCGCCGAGGGACAAATCACCAACGGACGAGGCCGCACCCCATCGAATTGCCCCATTGCGCGGAAGAAAGGTTCGGGTTTCAGCAGCATCCCGGCACCGCCGCCAAAGAGGTAGTCATCGGCCTGGTTATGTTTCCCGACAGCGAACTTGCGGAGATCGTGCAAGAGAATCTTTACCAGACCGGCGTCGCAAGCCCGCTTAAGGATGCTCTCCCCAACCACTCCAGCAACCAACCCGGGAAAGAGCGAAATGACATCTATTCGCATTGCACTGACCGCGGTCAGTTCCGCAGCCCGTCCAAGGTCCGCACGACGATCAAGTGTCGCTCGACATCTACCGATCGTATATGCTCGCTCACCGCCGGGATTAAGATCTCCTTCCCGTCATCGTCCACCACCCAGAGGTCGTGATGCCCCTGCGGCCAGACTTCACTCAAAACGCCGGCTTCCTCGCCCGTTTCGGTTACGACCCGGCAGCCGACAAGGTCGTCGATATAGTATTCGTTGTCGGAGAGTTCCGCCAGTTCACTCCTGGGAACTATGACCTCTCCGCCGGACAGCAACGCTGCCGTGTCGCGGTCATCGACCCCGGCCAGTTTCATGCTGAGCCATCGGTCGTGAACGACGACCTTCTCGACATCCAAGTTCCTCACGTCTTTCACCAATCGTATTCGCAGCACCTTCATGGAAGCCACTGTAGCGCTGTCGTCCGATTCCGTAACTACCTTTACGAATCCGCGCACTCCGTGCGGCCGGGCGATATGTCCGACTATGACCTCATTCGGGATCTTACGAGTGGCTCGCGTCTTTCGCTTGACGCTGCCGGGAACAGCCGCGTTCTTCAGGCGCTCGCGTCCGATTTAGGTTCCTCTTCTGGCGGGGCATCACTCGCAGTAGCGACGGCCTCTGATACCTCTTTGGGAACCGGTTCAGCGGATTCAAGAGAAGGCTCGACAGCCTCGACTGGTGCCTCGGGAGCAACCTCAACCCGGGTTTCCGATGCCGCATTGACCGGGGTTTCGGGTGCTGCTTCAACTTGTTCAAGAGTGGCGGACTCGACCGCAGTTACGGCATCTTCCTGAGCCTTCTCGCGCAAGGCACTCTTCGGCACCGGTGCCGGAGCAGCCTGGCGAACAGGCGCAGCCTCGACTTGTTGTTTCGCGTGGGTCTTGAACCACTCGTTCATCATCTGATCGATCTGAGCCGTGGGAAGGCCGCGCCGTTCGAGGCGAAAGCGGAGCCAGACGCCTTCCCGCTTCAGAAGCGAAAGTACGGTCTCGCTCGGACGGGCGCCATCGCGAAGCCAGGCCAGGGCGCGCTCGGCATCGATCTCGATGCGTGCCGGCGTGTCGAGGGGATGATAGAGGCCGAGCCGTTCTATGAAGGCGCCGTCTCGCTTGCGGCGGCTGTCCACAGCAACAATACGGTAGTAGGGTCGCTTTTTGCGTCCCAGGCGGGAAAGACGAAGTCGAACGGACAAGTTGGGTCTCCCAGTGGCGTCGCACCTGATGCGACGAAGTTAACTAATGATTTAGCAAGGCATAAGCCCATACTGCTGACAGGCCGAAGAAGATCAATGCCAGCGCGAGCGTCTTAATGAGCAAGAGATCGCGCGGGTCGAAGCCGAAACGAAGTTGCCGGCCGGGGCGCCGCGCCAATGTCATAAGCAGAATTGCCGATATTGCAAGCGCCGTTACGACACCATATAGGGGCCGGCCGCTGAAGGCATCGACGACGATACCGCATAAGATTCCGTCGCAGACTGCAAGCAACTTCAACAGCCAGCGATTGTCCATCAAGTCGCTAAGACGACTCACGTCCGTCTTAGCGTCCGAAGGGGGGTAGCCCGCCCGGAAGTCCCCGCTTACGGCCCAGCAATTTCATCATCCGCTGGGATTGCTCAAACTGGTTGAGCAGACGATTGACCTCCTGAACGGAGCGCCCGCTTCCCCGGGCAATCCTGCGACGGCGGCTCCCGTCGATGATACGCGGCGTCCTCCGCTCATTAGGGGTCATCGAGTCGATTATCGCCACGACCGCTTTCATTTCGCCTTCGTTCACATCGACGCCCTTCAGCGCACCTTTCATACCGGGCAGCATACCCAGGATCGACTCAAGCGGCCCCATCTTCTTCAACTGAAGAATCTGCTCCTTAAAGTCGTCGAGGGTGAACTCACGCTGGATCAACTTACGGGCCAGTTTCGCCGCGGATTCGGCATCGACGGACGCTTGAGCACGTTCGACAAGCGAAACGACATCTCCCATTCCGAGGATGCGCCCTGCAAGCCTGTCGGGATGGAAAATTTCGAGGTCGCCGGTCTTTTCACCCATACCAACGAACTTGATCGGCCGCCCGGTGATGAAACGCAGGCTGAGCGCGGCTCCGCCGCGCGCATCGCCGTCGAGTTTCGTCAGGACCAGACCGGTGATTTCGATCCGCGAGGCAAAGACTTGCGCCGACCGCACTGCATCCTGCCCGGTCATGCCGTCCATCACAAGGAGCGTCTCCGGTGGTTTGACGACGCTCTGCAAATGCTCCAGTTCGGCCATCAACTCGTCGTCGATATGCATTCGTCCAGCCGAATCGACGATGATGCAGTCCAGCCCTTCCCGGCGGGCAAACTCCCGACCCTTTTCGTAGATTTGAGCCGGATCGGGTCCGTCACCGTGCACCACCGGAATGCCAAGTTGCCGGCCGAGAGTTTCAAGTTGCTCGGCAGCCGCAGGGCGGTGGGTGTCGGCAGCCACGAGCAGCGGTTTGCGGCCTTTCTTGCGGAGATGCAGCGCCAACTTTGCCGCCGTCGTCGTCTTGCCGGCGCCGTTAAGTCCCACGAGCAGAATCGGTGAAGGTGACTTACCAAATCGCACCGGTTCGGCTTCACCGCCGAGAAAGGCCGCCAATTCGTCGTGAATGACCTTGATCATCTGCTGGCCGGGGGTGATGCTGGCCAGCACCTCCTGCCCGAGCGCACGAATCGCAGCCGATTCGATGAATGCCTTGACCGCGGGCAGACTGACGTCGGCTTCAAGCAGTATCCGGCGAACATCGCGGAGGGTGTCGCGCACGTTTGCTTCGGTCAGTTTGCCCTGACCGCGCAAGTTGCGCACCATCCGCTCGAGTTTGCCGGTCAGTTCATCGAACATCGTTACTCTTTTCCGCTCGCCCGGATCTTTTCCACGAGCGAAGTCGTCGAATAGCCTTCCTTCAGCACAATCCGCTCGACTCTCCCGGCGAATTCGCGTCCCTCGATGCGCTCTTCAGGCCAGTCTGCGCCCTTGACTAAAACGTCGGGACGAATCGCTTCGATCAAAGCCCGCGGCGTCGGTTCGTCAAAGATAGAGACCGCATCGACACAGTTCAGTCCGGCGATCAGCGTCGCCCGATCGAAATCGCGGTTATACGGCCTTCCCGGACCCTTGCCCAGACTGCGCGCCGAAGCATCGGAATTGACTCCCACCACCAAACGGTCGCCGAACGATGCGGCTTCCTCAAAGGAGAGTAAATGCCCCGTATGGAGAATGTCGAAGACGCCGTTGGTGAAGACGATAGCCTCGCCGGCAGCACGCCACCTAACTACTGCGGCGAGCACATCCTCCCGGCCAAGCAGTTTGATTCTCGCATCGGATCGCATCCCGATCGATTTCTCCGTCCCTTAAGCAGTTCCCGCAGTGGGCGATACTGGACTTGAACCAGTGACCTCTGATATGTGAGACCAGCGCTCTGACCAACTGAGCTAATCGCCCCATAATCTGGACCGATAATCCATCGCAACCTAACAATTTACCCCGGCACTGCCCCTCTGTCAACCGGAGGGATGCTTTTGCGAGGCTCCCGGCTCAATTAACGCAATTTGAAGATGAAGGTGATTTCGCCGCGTTGGTCAGCCTGCGGCAGAGTGCGGTCGAGCGCGTTGAAGCGCCAGGTGCGGAGGGCGTCGATGGAAACTCTCTCCAGTTCCGGAACGCCCTTGACGACAGGGGATAAGGTGACGACATCGCCGGCCGGATTCACCGCGAATGCAAGGCGAATCGTCGCGGTTCGATTGACACCGGGAGGGAATTCGGGCAGTGCGCCGCTCAGTTTCGTCCGCGCAATACCTTCCCAACTGATGGCAAAGAGTTCATCGCCGACAACCGGTCCGGAGAGCGCCTCGGAGCGCTGCCCGGTGAGCCAATCGTCGGTCGGGGTCAAGGGTTCTATTGCCGGACGTTCGCGACCTGCCGACGAGGACTCGAATTCGCTTCGGCGACCGGGACGGGGGCGCTCGGGTTCGATCGTTTCAGGGCGCTCAACCGGCGCCACAGCATCGACGATTGGTCGCTCGCGTTCAGCCAGGCGCAGGAGCGGCGAAGCCTCCTCCAACATCGGCCGCCGTGGGAGTTCCACTTGAGGCAGCCCGCCGGAAAGCGCCTCCATTACCCTGCTCTCATCCGTCTCAACGCTTGATAACGGCACAAAGTCGATCCGCGTGGCGGTCAACTCGAACGGACGCAAGTCGTAGCGAAGCGCCAGAAAGATCAGGAGCAGCAAGAGATGCAATAGGGCGGATGCACCCCAGCCGGTCTGCCGGTATGCCGCCGGAGCGATCATTCGTTCTCGCGCAAGGTGGCGATAAGGAACCGCTCGCCCCCTGCAGCCTTAATCCGGTCGATCACCCGGACCGCCGTCTCCAGCGAAACCGTCCGGTCAGCCTTGATCACGATGGTCTCGGTGCTGCCGCTTACGATGCGCCGGCGCAGCAAAGCCCCCATCCCGTCGAGGCTGCTCTTCTCATCGCCGATCCAGACTGCGCCGTCACGCGCAATCGTGACGATCAGGCTCTTTTCCTCGACCACCTGCGAGGTCTCGCTGCGCGGCAGTTCGACTTTGATGCCGGGCTGGATGATGTAGGTCGAAGCGAGCAGGAAGAAAATCAACAAGAGCAGGACAATGTCCGTCAGCGACGCGAGCGAGAATGCCGTCAGCGGCGGATGGCGCGGTTCGAGTTTCACCGGACTGTCCACAACTGGCGGTGAGTGATCCCGGCGATCTGCTCGATGGACGTCGCGCAGCCGCGCACCATACCTGCGAGGTAGTTATGTATTACGAGCGCGACGATGCCGACGACGAGGCCGGCCGCAGTCGTCACCAGCGCTTCCCAAATGCCCCCGGCAAGGACGTTGGCATTGACATTACCGCCGAGGTTCTGGATCTGCATAAAGGCGCCGATCATCCCGGTAACGGTGCCGAGAAAGCCCATCAGGGGGTTGATCGCAGCGAGTGTCGCCAGTGTGCCGAGACCGGTCTCCAGAACCTCCAGAGCGGAATGCGCTTCAGCCTCCAGTGCCGCCCGGGGATCATCTCCAGGATGGTCATAAATAGCCGCAAACCCGGCAGTTAAGGTCAAAGTCGTCTTCGCCGCAGCCCGATAGCGTGACGGATCGGCCGGTTGGTCCGACCATTTGCGACTGAACTCCCGCAGATCGGCAAGTTCCCGGCGCAGCGCCAGATACCTCCCGACACCCAGCGCAATCACAACCAGCGACGAGAGCGCGATCGGAATCATCAGCCAGCCACCGCGCATTAGGATATCAAGTATATTCAATACTCTTCCTTGTGGTTACGGACTGGAAACAGGTCCGAATATCCTTGCCAATGTATTACTCTATATGCCCGTTCGACTCACCGCTTTCATACGGGTATCATGCCTCCTCGAGCACCTCCCGCCGGTCGTTTCGGGGATTGTTGACCATCGTTGAGACGAATCGCACCTGCATCTCACCCGGTGGATAGGGTTGAAAGAGCGATGCGAAGTCCTGCGGATCGCACTCTTCCGGGGTGAGCCACTCCTCATAACGCGACGGCGGAACTATGACCGGCATGCGGTTATGATAGAGGCCTATCAATGCGTTCGCCGAAGTTGTGACGATTGTCGCTGTCAGCAGCGGTTGGTCATCGTCGGGCGCTTTCCACCGGTTCCAAAGTCCGGCAAAGGCAAATGGATCGCCGCTTTTAAGGGTGAAGAACAGCGGGCAGCGCCCCTTGCGGCCGGGCAGCGAAGTCCACTCATAGAACCCGCTCACCCAGATCAAGCACCTTTGGCGCCGCACTGCCAGCCGAAACGACGGCTTTTCGCCAATCGTCTCCGACCGGGCGTTTATCAGTTTTTGGGCTATCGACGGGTCCTTGGCCCAATGGGGTATTAAACCCCAGCGCGCTTCGACCAGTTCCCGTTGTCCGACGTTCAGGACGACCTTCAAGTGCTGCGATGGCGCAACGTTGAAACGCTCTTCGACCGGCAGTGAGTCGATCAGCCCCGGCAACAGTCGCGCCAGATCAGCCTGACTGAAGAAGGCTATGCGGGTGCACATCGCATCCTACCGGATCACGACGAACTTCCCGGTCGAAATGCCTCCTCCGGGCGTCAAATCCTCTACGGTGAAGAGGTAGATCCCCGACACAACCTGCTGATGGTTCCGGGAGTTAAGGTCCCAACCCTCGGCGAAGTCGGGGGCCCAGCCTTGATTGGCATCCCCGGTCGTGTTGTGCGGTACTATGGCGATCAAGTCCCCTGAGAGGCTGTAAATCCTTATAAGGCAGGAACGCGGCAGATTATAGAAGAAGAGCCGTCGATCCGACTGCGGGAAAAACTGCGCCGTGCCGTCGTCGCGGTTCTCCCAGGAGACTCCCCCGCCGTGGACCTGGGTGTAATCTTCAGAGACTCGATAGGGATTGGGGGCGACGCGCACCGGCTGGAGGTCGCTTCCCGATGGTGCCGCAAAGATCATATTGGCGCGCCGCGCCGTCTCAAGAGGCGGTGTCCCGGTCTTCCAATCCCCGCAATCATAGGCGGTTACCGAAAAGTAGCGCGGCACCAGCGCGTGAGCGTCGCGCAAGATATAGTAGTAGTTACTGTCGGCAGTGTTATAGTAGAGATCCCCGCTTCCCGATAGGCCGATATTGCGCCCCACCGGCTTGCGATAGAGCCGGATGCCCCCAATGGTCGTGTCGGGCTGCATCTGATCCTCACGTTCCACCGGCTTGAACGCCAGCGAGTCGGTAGCGCTGAAGTAGGAAAAGTCCACCCGGTCGAAGATGTCAAGCAGCGCGAAGTTCTGCTCCAGACCGTCGTTCGACACATAGACGCGGTAGCCTTCGAAGTCCCATTCCCGCGAAAAGGGATCGGTGTATTCGGGCGATTCCGAGGGATACTTGTTCCAGGTCAGCACCACCCAGCGCTTAAGTTCCTCGATTCCGATTACAACGGTCTCACTGCCGCGCTGCAGGGTGACAGGTGAGGTTAGCAATTTCAATTCCGGTACCGGCGGCGGCGGCGGGCCTTGAAAGTCCGGGATGCCGTCTCCAAAGTCGAGCAGCCCGTTGAGGCGGGTATAATCAAGATGCTCAGGCCGTTCAAGAGCATCCTCTTCCGGTTCGAGGCGGCCATTGTTTTCGCTCCCGTCGGCATCCGGGCCTTCATAAACGCGCTGCTGTTTGACTCCGCCGACCCAGACATAGCAGACCGTATTGAGTTCGTAGGCAAATAACCCGTCCCGGCCGACGTCCTCGCCGAACCAGCCATCGCCGTCCGTGTCGATCATCGGGTTGTCATAGACCTTGGCGGCCCAGTCGGCATTGTAGCGCAGCGACCCGAAGTCGAAAAGCGCCGGGGTGATCGTCGCATTGTCGGGCTGAGGTGCGTTACGGTTGTGGAAGTTGTCTCCCGCAACATAACTGATCGTCATGCTGAACTTCTCGCCCGGATTGAGGCGATAGATACGATTGCCGGCTTGATCGATATGGTCGAAGATCCCAAGCGGCCCCCATGACAATAGATACCGCGTATCGAAGCCATTGGCGAGGTCGTTGATGTAGTTTGCCGGAGTGGCGTCGGTAACGCCGGGGATCTTCCAGGAATGGCTTTCCAGAATGATCTCGGGATTCCATCGGTCGCGAATCACTTGCGGATTGGCTACGATCGTATCCGACCGGTTGACATAGACCTGGTCGTAATCGAACTCGCCGTTGGAGAGGATGAAATACTTCCGCTCATCCCCCATCGGTGTGCCATAGACATTGGTCCACCCGCCCGGAGCTCCGTCGTCATCCCAGGACGGTCCGAAGTCGAGGTCGGGGTCGCCGTTGGAAATCCACCAGTTGAACGATGTGCGCAACTTCGGGTTGGGCGCCCGCAAGACCCGAACGCCGGTAACGTGCGGCGCCGTAAACTCGTTGCCCGACCCCACCGACACCGGACGGCCGTCGTTGTCCGCGATCCAGGCCGTGTTGATGACCGATGAGTCGATCCCGCCGTTGTTGGGACGCTCATAGTAGAAATAGCGTTGAAAGCCGCAGATGTCATCCTGAAACCAGTTGGAAGGCTCGCCGGTCCATCCGACATCGGCATCGACATAGAGGCCGACATAGAGGTTCTTCAGGTAATTGCCGGCAATGTTCTCTACCTCCCAGTCTATGATGATGAAGTTGCGCGCATAGGCGTAACTCCAGGCGTAGGATTTCTGACGGATCTTGATGCCGAGGGGATAGTGCCGGCCGTCGATGGGGTCGTCCTTGACGTAGAAACTCTCGGTCAGGGTGTCCAAGTAACTGAATACAAAGTCCTGCTCGGAGATTGCATTCGGACTGGTAACGAAGTTCCCCAGCCGGTTCCAACTATTGGGTCGCGTTGTGCGCTCCACGATGCCCTCGCCGGCGCCTTCACCGGGATAGAACTCATTGATGCGCGGACGCACCCAGCCGTCGGTGCCGGTCGAAACCCGGGGGAACTCGTAGCCCTCCTGCTGCACCATCGCACCTAACCATAGCGCACCCTGGAAGAGGTATTGGACGCCGGAGTTGGCGGGATACTCGGCTTGCGGTGCCCAGGTGCCGGGATATTCGGGGTCGTCCATTCCGAGCCCACCCCAAATCGAGTAGTTTCCGAAAAAGCCCCAGTTGGTGATGTTCATCCAGATGTTGCCCACCCGGTGCACCCGGTTCTGCGTCTCGGGATTGGCAAGCGCGATCCGCTCCGGCCCTTTGGGCGAAGAGGGCTCTTCACCTTCCTTGTCGAGCGCGCCCGGTGCGGCTGCTGAACCAATCAGCAACACCGCGACGGCGATTATGGTCGCGCGCAGTCTGATCAACCCCACCTCCTGATCGCTGGTTTCGGAACCTAATAATGTAGGCTCCGGCAGCCGCTCAGTCAAGAACCTTGCTCTCCACCGGAGCCATTCAGGCTATGCTTTGGAGGCTACCCGAAAGTGGCACTCTCCTTGCACAACAGGAGCCGACCAAATCCTTCCAAAAGATTAACATTCGGTATAACAATGGATTACTTTCTAACCGAAGAACAACAGGCTCTGCGTGATTTGACGCGACGTATCGCACTGGAGAAGATTCGCCCGGTCGCGGCCAAGCATGACCTCGAAGGAACCTTCCCCTGGGAGATCGTAGAAGAGTACCGCAAGGCCGGGCTATTCGGTGTCTATATTCCCGAGGAGTGGGGCGGCACCGGCGGCGGGGTCCTCGACCTCGTGATCGTATCGGAGGAACTTTCCCGCATTTGCGGCGGCATCTCGCTGGCGCTTTCGGCGACCGCGCTCGGAACCTTCCCGATCCTGCTCTCGGCCAACAACGAGCAGAAAAATCGCTACCTCCCCGACCTCGTAACCGGCGCCAAACTGGCAGGTTTCGGTCTGACCGAACCGGGCGCGGGCAGCGATGCCGGCTCGATCCAGACTCGCGCGGTTCGCAAAGGCGATCGCTACATCCTGAACGGCACCAAGCACTTCATCACCAACGGCTCGGTGGCCAAGGTCTATACCGTCATTGCTTCGACGGATCCGACCAAAGGCACCCGCGGCGCCTCGGCATTCATTCTTGAGGACGGCTTCAAGGGCCTCTCCTATGGCAAGATCGAAGACAAAATGGGCATCCGCGCCTCGAAGACCAGCGAACTGGTGATGGAAGATTGTGAAGTCCCCATCGAAAACCGTATCGGACGCGAGGGCGAAGGCTTCATCGTCGCGATGCGGACGCTGGACCGGAGCCGTCCCGGAGTCGCGGCGCAAGCCCTCGGCATCGCCCAGGGTGCTTATGACCTCGCCGTTGACTATGCCACCAAGCGGATCCAATTCGGCAAGTCGATTGCCTCGTTCCAAGCAATTCAGTTCATGCTCGCGGATATGGCAACTCAGATTGAAGCTTCGCGCGCGCTCATATATGCCGTCTCCCGGATGATCGACAACGGCAACGAAAAGGTCGCTCGCGAGTCGGCGATGTGCAAGATCATGGCTTCGGACACTGCCATGAAGGTGACCACCGACGCCGTGCAGATCTTCGGCGGATACGGCTTCATGCGCGACTACCCCATCGAGAAGTTTATGCGCGACGCCAAGATCACCCAGATCTACGAAGGCACCAACCAAATCCTGCGCTCGGTTATCGGACGGGCTATCCTGAAGGATGGCTGACCTCGAAGTGTCGCAAAAGTCCACCTCTCAAGCCCCGCACTCACCTGCGGGGCTTGATGCTCTGCTCATATCCGATGCGGATTTGCTACCTTATTGCATAGATCAATCCCCAAAGACTTAGTCGATGTCCTCAGAAACTATACATCCCGTCATTGAGGTCGCCTTCACCCGAGGTTCCCGTGTGGAATCGCTGCACCGCGCTCATGCAGCCATTGTCGATTCCTCCGGCAGGTTGCTGCACGGTTACGGCGAACCGCACCGGGTAACGTATCTTCGCTCTTCTGCCAAGCCTTTTCAAGCCGCAGCGATGATCGCTTCCGGGACTGCCGATAAGTGTGGTTTTTCAGCCCAGGAGATCGCCATTTGCTGTGGCTCGCACGGCGGCGAGCCCGTCCATCAAGAAACCGTTGCCGCGATCCTTAACCGCATTGGACTCACCTCCGGAGCCCTTCAATGCGGCATACAGACGCCGCTCGACGCAGAGACTGCCAAGCACTTGTTGCGCTCGAACAAGCCGCCGACTGTCTTGCACCATAACTGCTCCGGCAAGCATTCCGGAATGCTGGCTATAACCCGGCATTTGAGGCAGCCCGTCCAGTCGTATCTGGATCCGCACTCGGAGACCCAACAACGCATCACAGCGTTCATCGCAGAAGCGTGCGGCCTTTCCATCGATGCCATCGACATCGCGATCGACGGCTGCTCAGCACCGGTTCATGCCATACCCCTATCAGCGCTGGCACTCGGCTTCGCCCGCATTGTCGATGGCCAAGGCCTGAGCGATGAGATTGCGGCCGCATTGCTTCGAGCTGGAGCCGCGATGCGGTCGCACCCTGAAATGGTCGCCGCGACCCGGAATCGTATATGCACCGAGTTGATTCGCACCGGCAGCGGTCTGGAGATGGTCGCCAAAGCCGGTGCTGAAAGCGTCTATGCGGCCGGATGGCGAGATCCGGTGACGCGATCGGGGCGCGGTCTGGCGCTCAAGGTCGAAGACGGCGCCCAACGCGCTCGCGATCCGGTGCTGATTGAACTGCTCGCGCGCAACAACTGCTTTCCAACTGGTCTGCCTGAAGCCCTGGCGCCCTTTGCCGACCGGACGATTCGCAACTGGGCCGGCCTGGTTACCGGTGAGGTCGTCCTTATGTTGTAAGCCGCCAGCCGGCATTATGCGCCTGCCGTGCAATCGAAATGCACAACTTGCACTGAGCATATCTTGTGCTATATCATATAGATAGGCCTCTTGACGATGAATCCTGCCGGAGAGAATGTCAAAAAAGTGCACTAATAGACTTGACAAGCCAAAATACCGGTGCTATATTGCTCGGCAAGAAAAAGCAGTCGGCAAGCCACACGTCGCAGACATGCATCGGTCTGTCTTGAGAGGGAGCATATCGAATCGGGCAGCGGCGGACCGGCGAATCTTAACGGTCAAGACAGCGGCACGGTGGGCCCTGACAGCAATCAAACCCAACGGAACCTTTAAGGAGTCTGGAGAGATGCCGAAAAGCAAACTCTTTGTCACGATGCTGCTCGCAGCCGCATTCGTCGCTTCGACGGCGATGGCGGTTCCCAAGCCGGTAAAGAAGGTTTTCGGTGACGACGGCCGGGTCACCCAACTTTCACATCCGGGCCGCTATAGCCGCGATCTGCCGGGTCGCGACGAGGATGACTTCATGACCTTTCGCTACATGAAGTCAACCGATGGCGGCGACAACTGGTCGGAAATTATGGGGACGGGCGACACAGGGATGTGGGAACTCAATAACGACGGCGACACCGTCTCGGCCTGGGGCGAAGCCTCCTATGACTTCGGAGCCGTCGTAGGTCGCAACAACTCGCTCCATTTCGTCGCCGTTCTCAACGCTTACAGCGATATTCGCAATCAGGGTCGGGTCAACGGCGTCTATGACGTCCGCGTCGGCGAGAACGGGAACCTCAGTTACAATCTGATCGCCCGCGAAGAGGGCGGAACCTTCACCTGGTCGGACGCCGGTGTTGACCGCGACAACAACATCTACGCCATCTGGGTCAAGGCTGTCAACGATTCGACGGCTGAAATCTGGGCCGCCAAGTCCACCAACAATGGCAGTTCCTGGGGTAACATGGTTCGGCTGGTCGCAGATGCCGATCCGACTTACAACTTCCCGCACATGACTTACCACGTCGGGGAGTTCTTCTACGTCATCTTCGAGCGCCCCAACCTCGACACCGGCGTCTATGACCACTACATCGTCAAGATGGCCGCTTCGATGCAGGGCAACCCGACGATCGTCAATCCTCAGGCCGCGAGCGGCGTTTACTTCAGTTACTACGTCGGCTCGGTCAACGCCATCGATCAGGACTGGAACAACGGTCAGGTCTATTTCTCCGTGCGTTCCGAGAACAATGCCGCGACCATCGTCGGCAGTTCGACCGGCGGAGACTGGACGATCGAGCGACTGAACGGCGCCCAGCGCTATCCCGGAGTTGCCCTCGATCAAGGTGGCAACAACGGGACCCCCTGGGTCTTCAGCAACTTCGGTCCTCCGGCCGCCGACACCTACCACAAGAACTGGCTCACCTACGACGAGTCGGGCTATAACGGCGGCAACTGGATTCTGCCTCCAATGGTACTCGACAGCGTTCTCTATAACGGCGTTCGCTACCTGCTTTATTGCCATCAGGGTGTCTGGACGTCATCGGGCCGTCTGATCTCCGGCTGCAACGTCTGGGGTCAGTTCACCCCGGAAGGGTACCAGATCAATGTCTCGGACGACGGTGGAGCAAACTGGCAAGGCCCGCAGGAACTCTGGTCCTTCGACGACGGTCTGCGCGGCGGTTACATTGCCCAGAACATCATTCTGGCCGGACAG
>VGIQ01000066.1 GCA_016867835.1 Calditrichota bacterium
TATAACTGTAACCGCCCGCATCAGGGCTATAGACTAAACGGCTGCACCCCAGCAGAACGACTTATCGCGGCTCCAAAAGCTGCTTGATTGTAAACACGTTGACAAGACAATACAAGTTAGGATTGAAAGAGGCTCCTGTCAAGCAGATGCAGAGTAGCAATGGCTTCAGCCGAGGGGCAGACTTGTGGGAGCGGTGTGCTTTCCCCATATTGAATAGTAAGGTCTTATCCATCATTAATGGATGCAATATCACCTTATCTTGTCTCCCCGCTCTGCGGGGGGACTACAGGGTGGTAGATGTGCAACCCCATGTTGCCCCCCCTTTTATTCCTTCCCCCCCGCGAAGCAGGTGGGAGAAGACAAGAACTAACTGCACCAAGTAGTAACTGCAAATTCATGTTCAAACGCCTTCGTGGCCTCTTGACCGGCCGGCCGCCTTCGCCTTCACTTAGAAGCGTGCTATTCGTTTGCACTGCCAACGTTACGCGCAGTCCGGTAGCAGAGGCGATGTTCCGCAGGGCAGTCGAATCGAGCGGTGAAGAGTGGCAGATTGCATCGGCTGGTGTTCGGGCGATTCCGGGCGTTCCGGTCAATCCGGTGATTGGGTTCATAATGTTCCAACGCCAGATGCCGCTTACCAATCATAAGTCACGGCCTGTCACCACGTCGTTGATGGAACGCTACTACTGGATCATCACGGCTGAGCAGGCTCATCGTGATGCCTTGCTGAAGATGTATCCCGATCTCAAGGATCGAGTTCAGACTTTACTGGGGTTCGGGCGGAAACCGGACGAGATTGAACAGCATGACCTACCCGATCCAACTGGCAAGGAGCCGAATGATTACCGGGAACTTATGGACTTACTCGAGACCGAGATTCCTCGACTTCATCGTGTATTGCAGGTCCGGGTTGCAGACCTGGATTGGTCTCCAGAATAACATGATAGTTTCGACAAGCCTATGATTGCGGTCACGTTGCCCTACCCTGCCGCTGATCGGGACCGGAAATTACTGTTGACGGCAACATATCTTCGTGCAATGGCGGTCGGCCTGGCGGGGGTCCTTCTCGGCATCTATCTGGCACAAGCCGATCTGGAACCGGGCGAAATCGGAATTGTCGTCGGTGCCGGGCTGGCAGGAGGCGCGGTCGCCTCGTTAGGTGTGACGCTTGGGGCGAATCGTCTCCGGCGGCGAACTACACTCATAGGGCTTGCTTTCTTATCGGCTTGCGGAGGGATAGGACTACTCCTCACCGATTCACCGTTGGCATTGGCACTGGTAGCCTTTGCCGGGATGCTCAACGGGATGGGACGGGATCGCGGCGCATCGCTCATCATCGAACAGGCGATTCTCCCGGCGACCGTCGAACCGAAGTGGCTGACGCGCACCTTTGCTCGCTATAACGTTCTTCAGGATGGCGGACAGGCACTGGGCGGGCTGTTGCTCACCGTGCCCGGTAGTCTCCTTCATATCAGCGATGCGAGCGGCAACCAAGTCCTTATCGTCTTCTATGCGCTGCTCTTTTTAGCCAGCGCCGTTGTGCAGTCGCTGCTATCGCCGGAGGTTGAAGCGGGTCCCTCCCGCCCGACTACTAGAACGGAACAAACTTGCAACATCTCACCCGATACCAAGCGCATTGTCCGGAAGATCTCGGCGCTGTTTCTGCTCGACAGCCTCGGAGGCGGGTTTCTGACAACTGCGCTGCTCGGCTACTTCTTCTTCGAGCGCTTTGGGGTCTCAGCTTCATCGGTCGGAATACTCTTTTTCGGTGCCCGGGTGTTGAACGCTCTGTCGCACTTTGGGGCGGCGTGGCTCTCGTCCCGGATTGGGCTGGTCAACACAATGGTCTTCACACACATCCCGTCGAGCCTGCTGTTAGTCGCCGTCGCATTCGTGCCGAACTTTACTCTTGCGGCGACTCTACTCCTGCTAAGAGAAGGTTTGGTCGAGATGGATGTTCCGACCCGTCAGGCTTATGTGATGGCGATGGTGGGATCGGGCGAGAGGCTCTACGCCGCGGGTGTTACGAGTATTGTCCGTATGGGGGGATGGGCGGTAGCACCGGGACTGGCCGGTTTCCTGATGCAGGGTTGGGCTCTGATGATGCCGTTGGTAGCCGGCGCCGCGTTAAAGATCACCTACGATCTGCTCCTCTATCGCAACTTCAAGCACTTGAAACCGGCAATGGAGAGGTGAATTGCATCATTTCGGAGGGATTTAATCGAAGCGAAGTTAATGGTATGAAACAGCACATTGCGCTGCCTGCCAACAGGCGGCTCATTTCCATAGTGTTCCTAATAGCGATTCTCTCTATGCCAGCGCTTGCAGCGCAGGGCTATCTCGCATTTGGGTTGCAAAAGTCGCTCTTTGCCGCCGGAATCGGCTGTGTCTATGTTCCCGAACCATCCTGGGGTATCGGGGCGGTAGCCGATGTCGGAGCCGACAAATTGGCGGTCCGGCCACTTTTCCGATTCGACTGGAAGCAGGACTGGAAGACCTATCTGTTTGGGGAATTAGCAGTTGGCGAGAGAAAAGCCGGAATCGGAGCCGGCGGCGGGATTGAGTGGGATATGCGGCAAGGCAATCCGTCCCGGACGCCAATCAGTTGGAACCTCGAACTCGGAATCGGCGCGGCGCCTGAAATCCACTTTGAACTCGGATTTGGGATACTGTGGCGAATCGAGTAGTCCAACTGTACCCCCGGCGCGATTCGAACGCGCGACCTCCGGATTAGGAATCCAGCGCTCTATCCTACTGAGCTACGAGGGCAAGTCGCGGCAGCATTATCGTCCATAGCCGCGCACAACAGTCAATGAGCAGGCCCGGGCCGATTGCTACCAGCCCGGGCCCAAATTCCGGCTGTGCCCCACCTTCGATCCGCTTTCAGGCCGTTCCGTCCAACGTGGCAACTGAGGCCCGGCACTCCCACGGCACCCGGCCGTCCATGCTTACCGCTGCTGCCTTCCGGCCCTGACGGGGTTCGGCGCGCGACCGCTGCGCGGGACCTGACCGTAAACGCCGCCGTCGCTGGACATTCCGATCGAAAGGCAAGATCTCTATAGGGTGGGTCTTCGACCCCGCTGGAGCGGGTTGCGGGTTACAGGGCACCGCTAACTCCCCGTCTAGCACAGCCAGGTCCTTACGTGTGGAGCTGAGCAGGTTCGAACTGCCGACCTATGCGTTGCGAACGCATCGCTCTCCCAACTGAGCTACAGCCCCAATCCGGTGCGAGCATGTGCACGACCGGCTGAGAAATATGACCTTAACGCACTCCAGGCAGTCGTCGCGTAATGGCTGTCGGCTTTAGCCATCAACAATCGATATTGTGCCGGCGGCAGATGCCGGAGAGCATCTCCCAGAGTGCGTCCGTAACCTCCCCGACGGCCTCCTGTGCCGCAGGCAAGGTCTCTTCGTTAATATAACGCGCGAGGAGGTTCCGTTCAACAGCGGAGTGCTCCTTGTCAGCCTCGATGTGAACTTTGAAGTAAGCCGTGCCGGCTGGTGTGTCGATTCCGTAGAACCGATTGAGACCGTCGATCTTGGCCTCGGCGACAGCAGGAATCTGACTCTCGTAGGCATAGAGCGCGGCGATGCCGGATGCCGTATCGCCGGAACAAGCCCTTCGGAAACGTTCGATCAATGCCTCAGTCTCGGCATGACGGGAGACCGACTGGACGGCTGTCTTCTCCTGACCGAGTGCCCCTGCGAACATCACCCATAGGTCGGGATGGTTAGGGCGACCGGCTTCCTCGTCCATAAGGTTGGCGAGCAAGTGTAGCCGGGTCTCCTGGTCATCGCATCGGGAATGCACCGCCGACAGGTAGGTCGGAAATGCAGCGACATGATGATAGTATTGCCGGGCGTAGTCCTCGAGTGCCGTGCGAGGCAGCGTTCCCTTAGTCCAGGACTGATAAAAAGGGTGGCTGAGAAGGTTCCGGGCGGCGATTTGACGGTCGATGATGTCTATATAGTGGGTGGTTGTCTCCACCATAATCTCCTTAGATGGTGCGGGTTGAGAGAATCGTGCTGGATGCGCTTACAAGTGAATACGAAGTCGAGTATAGGATGTGGGAGGGGCTGACCAACAATTTGCTCTTAGTTCACTTTCGTCCGTGTCGATGACACCTCGCCTTGCCGGAAAAAATTTATCACCGGTTCGACATGTTCGTCATAGGCCTGCTCAATAGTGCCGGTGAAGAGCAAGGCTCCTTTATCAAGATAAGCAATGCGGGTTGCTATACGGCGAATGGATGCTATCTCATGCGTTACTATCACAATCGTCAAGCCGAGGTCGCGGTGCAGTCTGAGCAGCAGGTCGTCAAGTGCGTGTGAAGTCGGCGGATCGAGACCTGCGGATGGCTCATCGCAGAATAGCAGTTCCGGGTCGAGGGCCAAAGCCCTTGCCAGTCCGGCACGTTTGCGCATTCCACCTGAGAGTTCCGACGGTAGGCGCGATGCGGCTTGTTCCAAACCCACTTGATGCAGTTTGAGCCTTACCGCACGGGCGATGACCACGTCGTCAAGGTTGGTGTGCATTTCAATCGGAATAGCAACGTTGACCGCAAGGCTCTTGGATCCGAGCAAGGCTCCGTTTTGGAATAAAACTCCGATTCGGGCGCGAATCCTCTCCTGATCCGGTTCGTCGAGCGCATTCCAATCCTCTCCGAATAGTTCGACATGCCCTTCAGCCGGTCGCAAGAGACCGATGAAGTGCTTCAGGAGCGTCGTCTTTCCACACCCGCTGCCTCCAAGGATGGCGAGGATTTCTGACCGGCCAACATCGAGGTCGATGCCGCCAAGAACAGTGCGTTCGCCGTAGCGAGCGGTAAGATCGATCGCACGTGCTATGGGATCGGTTGTGAGCAAGGAATCGGTGTAAAGTTATATTCGTCACTAATCTAATCTCAAGCCGACGAAAAGTCAAATTGGAGTCTGAAGCAGGCATCTGAATGGTACTTGCGAAAGACTTGCAAGTTGATTATATCGTAAGGTTAATGGGGCGTTTTGGCCGTTAGGCTTTCCCCGGGCCGGCGACCGCGACGCCGGCAGGCAGCTGGTTCACCTGAATCGGGCGCGATCAACAATACCTCAAGATGCACCTTGAACGCAACCATCAACCTCGCCAAACGACAGAGAAGGACTGAAATGCGTCGTTTTCTCCTGGTTACACTCCTTTCCCTCCTGACCCTCGGGCAACTAAACGGCGCCGAGGCTGATACTTACACCACAGAAACCGCCAGGGTTACAACTGCAACGCCGGCTAACGTTGCACTGGCTTTCACACCTGCTACATTTGAGCGCGCAGAGGAGGCTGACGGTCCCATCACGCGGGAGCGGCTGGCCATTCCAGGTGAAGGCTACATTTATCTGGAGGGTCGTCCGATGCTGCCGGCGGTGAGTCGGTTCGTCATCGTGCCAGGCGACAAGGCTGTGGAACTGGTCGTTAATGCATCCGAACCGCGACGCGTCTCCGCTGAACTGCCGCCCCTGCTCTGCTCAGAAAAGACACCATTGAATGCGACCCAAAGTCTCACACTTGTCGAACGGGGGGGGATATTCCCGGAAGCCATCGCGGAGATTTCGGATCCGATCATCATCCGAGGTGTTCGGATGGTGCGGGTTACGACCTATCCCGTTCAATACGATGCCGTGCATCAAGAGTATCTGGTTCGGGACCGGATCGAGACCGACTTGCGGTTTTCCGAAGGTGAAGTCATCAATCCGGTTACTGCGCCTCCGTTAGGGGGATATACCGAATCGTTCCGAGCCTTCATCGACGCACTGGTCATCAACGGGGATCATTTAGGGCGCGACGATCCGAACCGGGATGTCGCTCCTCCCTATCGCGGACACTATCTCGTTGTCACCCATGCCAACTGCCTTCAGTATGTCGTGCCGTTCATCGAATGGCGGCGCAAGGCAGGCTACAAGGTTGACATCCTGAATATACCCGCCAACGATGCAACCAATGCGAACACCATCAAGACGCGCATCGTAGAGGCCTATAATGCTTACCGCAATGCAGGTCAGGTGCCTTTCGAGCAGGTGCTCTTGGTCGGCGATCACCAAAGTTACGACCCCCAGGTCTCGCCAGGTGCGCAGTGGGTACTAATCTCCCCGCCCGGTCAGTCCAACTGGGGCAGCATGCCGCACTACGATTGGGATTACGGCTGCCTCGAAGGGAACGATGCCTATGCCGATGTGGGAGTGTCCCGTTTCTGCGCCGGCAGTGAAGCGACGCTCAATCTCTTTACTAACCGGACGCTTGCCTACGAGACTAATCCCCGTATGGACGACACCCGCTGGTTCACTCGGGGGGCAGCCTACTCGCAGAGATGGGCGGGAAACTGGCATATCAGCCTTCACTCCACCGTCCGCTGGGGCGTAAGTGCGCTCAAGCGATTCGGAATGCGCGATGTCCGATTCCAGGAGAACTATCAGGAAAACGACAACGGCGGGAATATCGTCGGGCCGTTCATTCGAGATCAATACAACGACGGCGTCAACGTCCTCGTAGGCCGGGCGGAAAACTACTACTTCCGCCAGGGCCAAAATTTGTTCGACGGCCGGTCGGGAGTCTATCCGATCGACATCGACATCGCCGGGCATCACGAGTGGACAACCTGGTGGATGATCCGCAATTACGATCCGAACAATCGTATAATGGGTCCGGTGGCAGCCACCTCCGGTTGGGGCGGGACACAGACCTTCCCCTACAATGCCATCTGGCTCGAGATCGTGAACGGCTTCCTTTGCAGAAATCTCGACTTCGGTTGGTCGCGTGTTTATGGAGTAATCGGACCCGAGCGGTATGTTCCGAACTTCGCCAATACCTACAATCACATCAAGACCGACCACCTCTTTTACGGCGATCCCTACATCCGTCCCTGGTCGCGCGTTCCGACGCGGGTAACGGCAACCTTTACCAGCGAGATCAATGCCCGGACGCGATACGTCGAAGCGCAGGTGACGAATCAGGATGGCGGAGCGCCGGTTCCCGATGCGTGGGTGGCGCTCTACTTCCCCGGCAACATTCCCGCTGCAAACAATGCCAACTATGCCACCTACAACGGAATGTGGAACATCATCGAGCGTTCCGATGCGGATGGCAACGTCCGTTTCATTTTGCCGGTCGAGCGGCAGTTGGTTGCTAACACGCGGATGTTCTTAACGGTATCCGGCACCGACATCAAGCCCTTCTTCGGCGAGCGCACGATCGGCACCCCGGCTGCGGCTATCGAAATCGACGAATATGCGCTTGTTGAGTTGAACGGCAATGGCGACGGCAACATCAATTCCGGCGAGACCTTCGCCCTCAATGCCAACGTAATGAACGCCGGAAATGAGGGCGTTGTCGAGGGGATCGTTGCCAACGTGCGGTCTTTGTCGCCCTATCTTACCCTGGAAGATGCCGAGAACATCTGGGTCGGTGACATCGAAGCCGGCTCGACCGTCGATGCCGGGACCTTGGCCATATTGCGCTTCGATACCAGCACCCCGGATGGAAGTGCACGGCCCAAGCATCGTCCTTCCGTTGAAGTTGAGTTAGTTACTCAAGACCGCACCTGGAAGTCGGGGATTACCTTTTCCCCGCGCGCACCGCACTTCGAGTTTCGCGAGGTTGTAGGTGGGAATGTCCTGCCGGACACAATCTCCCAGATAGACATCCGCATCAACAACTTGGGACGAGTGAATGGGTATCCGTTGACAGCAGAGTTGCGCAGTCTTGGAATGGGTATCTCGGTCATCGAAGGCATTCGCAACTACCCCGCTATAGCCGCTGGTAGATTCAGCGGCGTCGAAGGCAACCGGTTCCTCGTATCGGGCAATCGAGTCGTTGTGCCGGGTTGGATCAACAAAATGATGTTGATCCTGCAAGGGGAGGACGGATTCGTCGATACGACATACTTCGATGTTCAGGTAGGTCGGCCGCGAGCCAACGCTCCGGTAGGTCCCGATAAGTATGGCTACATCTGCTTTGACGATACCGATACGCTCTGGGACTCGCGCCCGACTTTTGAGTGGTTCGAGATCGATCCCCGCGAGCAGGATCGTCGTATTGCTGGCACCCGGGTCGAGTTCACCGGAGGGCTGGAAATCGGTGAAGCGCGGGTGATTCCTCTACCCTTTAGATTTCAATTCTACGGCGTATCGTTTGATTCTGTGACGGTGGCGACCAATGGCTATGTTTCGATGGGTGCCCAACGGCTGGCTACCAACTTTCAGAACTGGCCTCTCGATCGGGGGGTTGGAGGTGGAACAGGAATGATTGCGCCTTTCTGGGACGACCTGAGGGTCGGCTCGAATGGTCAGGGTGGACAGGTCTATTATGCTTATGACCGGGAGAACGCGCGGCTGATCATTCAGTGGTCACGCTTGCGTCACGCCAGCGGTGGCGGGAATGACCTGATATTCCAGGTGATTCTGCTCGATGCCGATGCCTGGCCTACCGAGACCGGCGATCCCAACTTCTACATCCAGTATAAGCAGATATCCCAGTCGCAAGGCGGTGGAAATGCCTGGGTCAACGAAGTGCCCTACGCTTCGGTCGGAATCAGCAGTCCACTCGGTGACACCGGAATCGACTACTCCTTCAATAACGGCTACTCCCATCCGGGGGCGGCGCCGATTCAAGCCCGGCGGGCGTTGATGTTTAGCACGTCACCCCGATATCGCTCCGGAATCATCTACGGTGTGGTAACCGATGCCGCCAACGGAGCGCCGGTAGCCAATGCCATCGTCAGGACTCAGCAGGGCTTCGTTGCTTTCACCGACGAACAGGGTTATTGGCGAATACCGGACGCCTTGGCCGAGGTGGAGTTTGGTATCACATGCTCGATCTTGGGATATAACGACTCATCTTATGTCGATCTACTGGTGCCGGAGGGCGACAGCCTTGAGATCAACTTCAACCTCTTGCACCCGGAGATCCTGCCTTCAGTGGAGAGCCTCTCGTGGCGGATGGATCCGGGGTTTGAATACCAGATACCGTTCGACCTCTTCAACGGCGGCAACGGGCCGCTCACCTGGTCCGCCGAAAAGCGCCTCATCGGCGACGCCAATGCTGCGCCCTGGGAGTTTCGCCGTTCCTACGATGTTGGCGCCCGCACCCGCGACGACCGCATCGAAGGCGTCGTCTTTGCCCAGGAGAAGTTCTACTGCGCCGGCGCCAGCAACCTCGCCGGGCAGGATACCACCAACTATATCTGGGTCTTCGACCGCGAAGGCGCACTGATCGACACCCTGCCACAACCGGGTCGGTCAACCTACGGGATGAAGAACCTCGCCTGGGACGGCAACTGGCTCTGGGGCGGGCAGTCGTCCGGCGACCCCAACGTCTATGCCATTCACCCCGAAACCGGGGAAGTGATGCGCGAATGGGCCGGGCCTTTCAATCCGACCACCGCCGTCGTATGGGACACTGACGAGGGCCGTCTCTGGGCTTGCGGACAGTCTTCCAATGCCATCGTCGCCTACGACGTGGACGGCAATCGTCTCGGCCCGACGCTCAACAAGCGCGCCTTCCGGATCAACGGCATGGCGTGGTGGCCCGATGACCCCGACGGCTACCCGCTCTACTTCATCCACTCCCTCGGACAGAATGCGGACATGATCTACAAGATGAATCCGGCGACCGGCGATACCATCTTTATCCGCAACCTTGTGGCTCAGAATGGAACTGGAGTGCTCGGCACCTACATCACCAACACCTTCGACGTCTATAGTTGGGTGCTGATGGCGGTCGCCAATGTCCCGCGCGACAACGGTGGCGACCGGGTGGACATCTTCCAACTCGACGCCCGCAAGGACTGGCTCAACCTCGACGTCTGGTCGGGCGTGCTCGAGCCGTGGGGCGCTCAGGACTTTGTTCTGACGCTCAATTCGACTGAACTGCCGGACACCCTCTTCGAAGGCGAAATTCTGTTCCGTCACAACGCCGAGGGCGGCGAGACGCGGATACCGGTCTCGCTCGATGTGATCGGCGACGAGCCGCCCGACCCGTTCGACCTGCTTCGGCCGGCGAACGGGTCGCGCTTCACAGCCTTCCCTTATCTGGACGACACGCTGCGGGTTCCGGCGATTCGCTTCAGTTGGATGCCGTCGATGGAGTGGAATCAGAATCAGGCGGTGGGCTACCGGGTCTGGTTCTATGCCGGGGACGATTCGACCTATTACGAGGCGGTCGATACGAGTTTGACGCTGGTGCTTGACACGCTCAACCTCGACTGGGCGTTGAATGCTCCGGTTGCCTGGCAGGTGAATGCCTATTCGGGGGACGACCGGACGCCGAGCAATCAGCGGTTCCAGTTTGCGATCGATCCCGATGCGGCGCCGGGTGCGGTTCCGGTTCCTATCGAATTTGGATTTCAGTCGGTGCATCCGAACCCGTTCAATGCGCGGCTTGCAGTACGGTTTGGTCTGGAGCAGGCGGGCTTTGCGCGGCTGCGGCTGTTCGACGTCCTGGGCCGGGAGGCGGCGGTGTTGTTTGCGGGTCCATCGGAGCCGGCTTACCGGACGGCGGTGGTGGATGGGAATTGTCTGTCGTCGGGGGTCTATTACCTGAGGCTCGAGTCGGCGGGTCGGGTAGAGGTGCGGAAGGTGGCGCTGGTGCGGTAGGGGATTGAAAAATCCCAGGAATCAAGAGTTTAACAGGTAGTCAAGACCTGCGGTAATTGCCAGCCGGCTTGGCTGCATCAGGCAGACGTAAATGAGAGGCAAAGGAGTCTGATGGACGACGTTTGGTCGCGAGCTTTCGAACACGCTATCGACGGGGACTGGACGCATCCGAATCCTTCCGGAGTGCTGGATGGCGTCAGCGCTTCCGATGCCGGGAAGGTTGCGGACGGGCTTCCCAATAGCATCTATCAGCAGGCTATGCACCTGCTGGCCTGGGCCGACTGGGGGCTTTGCAAGTTGCGAGGGGTTCCCTTCGAGCAGACCAGGGAGCAGGAGGAAGCGAACTTTTTCCCGTCAAACGCAGCGCCCCAAGACGATGCCGAATGGCAGAGGGTGCTCGACCGGATGAAGGCTCTCGGCCCGGAGTTCGACCGGCTGCTGCCTTCGGTCGATCCCGGGATGATGCTCCCGGCACCGAGCGACTTTTCGCATGCCCGGGTGGCGATCTTCGTGGTGGCGCATTCAGCCTATCATACCGCTTACATTGTTGCGATGCGGCGGCTGCTCGGGATATGGAATCCGGAGCGGTAGTCGGGCGGCGTTGCTGGTAGAATTAGAATATCTCCCCAATCCAGCGATAGCGTAGCGCCAGCATCTTGCTGGCACTGACTTGCCGCCAAGTGGCGGCGCTACGGCTCGCACCCATTTGGTGAGCGATTCCATCAGCTATCGCTGGATTAGATATGTTTCAAACAGATGAACAGGATATACAGGATGTAAAGAGGATTAGAGGTGAACAAGACCATCAAGGCTATGGCTCTGGTTGCGGCATCGGCACTGCTGATCGTCGAGACCGCAACCGCGCGTATCCTGAACGTGCCGGAGGAGTTCGAGACCATCCGGGACGGTATCCGCGCGGCGGAGGATGGGGATACGGTGCTGGTCGCGCCGGGGGTGTATGAGCAGAACGTCAGCATCTATGCCTCCAGGGTGGTCCTGGCAAGTCATTACTTGCTGGAAGGCAACGTGGCCTATTTGGATTCAACTATCATCCGAGGTTCCCTATCGATCGAATCACCTTCGACAATCATCGGATTCACCGTCTTGCAGGGAACGGGCGTTACCGTCAGGAGCGCCGCAAGATTGCATCAGATGATATTAGCCAGAAATGCGTCGGATTATGCCGGTGCGGTCTCAATCTTTCTTGACCGCGGCTCAGACGCAGCTGTCGAAGTGTCTCACTTGATAATGGAAGAAAATATAGGGAGGTTTTATGGCGGGATGTGTATCTATGCTCCTGAAGGGACTCAAGTGCATGTAAGCAATTCCATTATTCGTAATAACATCAACCAGCAAAGCTATGGAGGAGGTGTTGCTGTCGGTGGAACTGGAGATATAGAATTTGATCGAGTCCAGATTGTGAACAATGTTACTCAAAATGGAGGTGGCGCCGGCTTTTACTCACTCGACGCCAATCCAGTCCTGCGGCACTGTCTGATAGCTGGAAATAGTGCCAGAACCGCAGCCTCAGCGATGCACCTCTTTCGCACCAATGCCATCCTTTCCAACGTGACTGTTGCCGACAATACCACACAAGGTGGCAGTAGTGCTGTAACTATAAACGGTTCGCTTCAGATCACCAATTCGATCTTATGGCGCAATATCGGCTGGGAAGTTTGGGGCTTTTTTACAAATAACTGCTCAGTGACATATAGTCTCATAGATACGATGGATGGGGGAATAGTGCTTCAGGGGGATCCGAGGATAGAGAATTTACTCTATTCTAATCCCCTCTTCCTCGACCCCGACAACGGCGATTACCGCCTCTCCCCCGACTCCCCCTGCATCGACGCCGGCGATCCCGATTCGCCCCCCGACCCCGACGGCACCCGCGCCGATATAGGGGCGTTCTATTTCCATCAACGCGACATCGACATCCCCGAACGCTTGGTGGAGTTCCCTCCGACGCCCTGGGAAGAGATCAGCACCGTGATCGTCCCGATCCGCAATGTCGGCGGGACCATTCTAACCCTCACCGACATTCAACTGCCGCTGCATCCCTCGTTCATTACCTTTATCGAGGGCTGGTCGCCCGATGAACCGCGCCTTGTTGTGCCGGGGGAGACCTACGAGTGGCCGCTGGTGTTCCATCCGCAACGGGAAGGCGAGGGACAGGCGCTGCCTCGAACGACATTGGGGATTGTGTGTGATGACCCCGACGAACCTGAAATCGTGATCGAAGCCTCGGGCGATATCCTCTCCGCTCCGGGGGACGAGTTCCCGCCAACGGAATTTCGACTTTTGCCGCCCTATCCGAATCCATTTAATTCGACTGTAACCTTACGGTTCAGTATCCCGATAAATCGGGAAGCCACCGTCATTGGAATATATGACCTCACCGGTCACGAGATCGCCCGCCTGCTTGAGACTCGCTCACTTGCTTACTCGCATTCTCACGCACTCACTTGGGATGCTTCGGGCGCACCAGCGGGAGTCTATGTTGCCCGGCTGGAAAGCGGGGGCGAGTCGCGTAGTGCCAAGATGGTGCTGCTGAAGTAAGGGATCCGGCGAATACGGCGTTCAGTAGGACAGACAAGAATGTCTGTCCTACTGAACGCGAATTGGCATTAATTCCTCAAGATCATGATCCGCGTCGTCATCTTCGACCTTGACAATACGCTCGTTGACTTTATGCGGATGAAGCGTGCCGCGGTGAAGTCGGCGGTCCTCGCGATGATCGACGCCGGGCTCGACCTTACCTATGTCGAAGCGCGCGACCGGGTCAATCGCATCTACGACCAGGAGGGGATCGAGTATCAGGAGGTCTTCGACCACTTTCTGCGCGAGCATTACGGGAGGATCGATCATAAGATCCTTGCCGCGGCGGTGGTTGGCTACCGCCGGGCTCGGGATGCCGCGCTGGTGCTCTATCCGCATGTAACCTCGACCCTGACGACGCTGGTGAAGCAGGGCGTCAAACTGGCGCTGCTGACCGACGCTCCCCCCAAGCAAGCCTGGCTGCGCCTCACCTACCTCAATCTGCATCACCTGTTCGATATCGTTGTGACCGGCGAAGACGTCGGCGCGTTCAAGCCGTCTCCGAAGGGCTTCCGGAGAGTGCTCGAAGTGTTGAAGGCGAGTCCGGACGAGGCATTGATGGTGGGCGACTGGCCCGACCGGGACATCCGGGGGGGGAAAGGTGCGGGTATCGGGACGGTCTTTGCGCGGTATGGAGGACGCAAGGTCGAGGGCGCGTCGGGCGCGGACTACGAGATCGACGACATCAAGGAGTTAGTGGGGATAGTGGGGGGAAATGATGAGCAAAGAGAGAGCAATTTGGGTCAGATGATGATTGAAGGGTGATGGAAATAGAGCGGCGCGCCTCGATTCATCACACCTACAGACCTTACCTCTTATAGAACGGCGTCTCGGCGACTTCGGCGGCGATTTGCCGGCCCCGCACGTCGATCTTGACTGCTGTCCCGAGCACGTCAAACGGCTTGTCGATATAGGCCAGCCCAACTGCCCGGTCCAGCACAGGTGAGAAGCCTCCTGAAGTCACAACACCGATCTTCCGTCCGTCAAGGAAGATCTCTTGCCCGTGACGGGCGATGCCTTTCTCCTTCAATGTGAAGCCGACCAACCTGCGATTAAGTTGCTCCTTGGCTGCCAGGACTGTCTCTATCCCGACGAAACCGCCCGGCTTCTTGGTCTTGGTGATCCACCCCAAGCCCGCCTCGATGGGATTCGTAGTCGGATCGATGTCGTTCCCGTAGAGGCAGTAGCAGACCTCGAGCCGCAGCGAGTCGCGCGCTCCCAGTCCGATAGGCTTTAGACCGAGCGGACGTCCAGCCTCCCAGAGCGCATTCCAAAGGACCTCAGAGTCGCTTCTCCGGACATAGACCTCGAAGCCGTCTTCGCCGGTATATCCAGTGCGCGAGAAGATCGCCCAGCGTCCATTCACCTCGCCTTCGACAAAATGATAATAGACTGTATCGAGAATCGGCCGGTCGGCGATTTGCTGCACCAGCGCCGCGGCTTGGGGACCCTGGATCGCGAGCAGGGTGATATCGTCCGAAATGTTGATCAGTTCGATACCCGGCACAAGGTTCGACTCAAGGTGCGCGAAGTCCTTTTCGATATTGGCGGCATTGACGACGACGAGGAAGTGACCCTCGAAACGATAGACAAGCAGGTCATCGACGATGCCGCCATCGGGGTAGAGCATCGCCGAATACTGGATTTGGCCGAATTCGAGAGCGGCGACGTTATTGACCGTCAGGCGGTTGAGCCAGTTCGAAGCATCCCTGCCGCGGACGACGAACTCGCCCATATGCGAGACATCGAAGACGCCGACGTTGCGCCGGACGGAAAGGTGTTCGTCTATGATGCCGGAGTATTGGACCGGCATTTCATAACCGGCAAATGGAACCATCCGTCCGCCAAGCGCGACGTGATGGTCGTGAAGTGCGATACGTTTCATTAGTTGCAGTAGGTAATATTACCTGGTGCAATATATTGTGTCAACAAGGGCGCTTGTCATGCTGAACGCAGTGAAGCATCTCGACCTAAGATGGACATTCCAGACGAGATCCTTCACTTCGTTCAGGATGACACTAATCGATGCACCCCTTAATAGTAGAATTTGGTTCGCAGAATGCAGATTGAAACAGTCAGCGTCGATCAATTGATGCATCATTCTACATTCTGCATTCTACACTACTTCAGGTGTGCGATCTTGGCGACGCCATTCCAACTGTCGCCTGCTTCGACCCGAAGAAGATAAATGCCTGCCGGAAGGCTGCTTCCCGCCATCGTCAAGCGGTGAATGCCGGGCGAGAGTTGCCGTTCCTGTGCGAGCACCTGACGACCCTTTAAATCGTATAGCGCCGTCCGGACCGCCC
>VGIQ01000067.1 GCA_016867835.1 Calditrichota bacterium
TGAACCGATTCAGAAAGCTGTTGGTTCGCTATGAGAAGAGAACAGCAAGCTATGTGGCCCTAGCGCAATTGGCTTGCGCCATCATTGCCTACAGAAAAATAGGCGTTATTTACGGATAAACACTTAATCAATGCGGAAAGATTTGACTTGGAGGGCGGACATTCTTGTCCGCTCTTGCCTAATAGGAACTTCTCATCAGAGCGGACAGACTGGCACAGGACAAGCCGAAGGCGCAGTCAATGTCCGCCCTGCAGGAACGGCAACAATAATCTGCACCTCTTAATAATGGCATGTGCTGAAAGCCGCCCCTGATGACGGCGCTACGCGATGACCCACCCGCCTTGCACCTTGAGGGCGGGTTTGTTATATTGGGCATAAGGCTAAGGGCTCAAGGCTCAGGGCTCAAGGCTCAAGGCTCAGGGCTCAAGGTCTAAGGCGCGATCCTTCGGATCGGCCCTGACGTGTCGGCAGTGTGGTTTTCATTCTTCCTTTCTCTTGTTCCTTAGTCGTTTATCAGTTTCACTCCTGGGCTTGCTCGCCCTGCTCTCGGCGGCTGTCGGATTCCGGCAGAGTGCCTCGCCGTCGCTGATGGGTAACATCGCCGCGACCGGATCGTCCAATGCCGACTGCGAAGCCCGCTACGAGTTTCAGCGTGTCGTCGAGGCGGCTCAAATATGGTTCCTTAAGCCATCATCGCATGGCGGAGGGAACTACTCGTTCGATGCTCTCACCTTCGATGCCATCGGCTTGGCCACAGAACCGAGTTCCATGGAATGGGCTTCCCCGCAGGGCAGGTTTCGCATTACCGGACGCCGCAGCGGTTCCTTCGACCTCGAACTGACGATGCCCTCCGGCATGCGCCTTGTCGCGACCGGGATCGCCTATGACGACCTGCCCAAGGTAGAGTTGAAGCAGGCTGTCAATGAGGGGATAAGGGAGTAAAAGACATCTATTCGCCCATTTGGTAGTCACTGTTCTTCGCTTCCTTCCCCAAAATGATTTGCCGCCCGGACCATGACTGGCCCGGGCGGCGCTCTATGTAATGCCCCCGTCGCCGGGGGTCGGGATGGTGTTGGAGTTGGAGGTTGGGCTTATGCCGCGCACTCACCTAATACATACGACGACTTTGGAGTCACGTTGGAGATGGTTGTGAGTGTCGGTTGTTTGTCGACAGTTTTCTTGTCTCCGCATCCAAAGATGCCCGACGTAGCAGCCTAATCAACGGCTGAGAACTACTCGCTCTTCGTCGCGACGAACTTCACCTCGATGTCCTGGGTCTCCTCGAGTTTCATCACCAGAAACTGCGGCCGGGGGATGCCATAATCGGCGAGAGTGACTTTGAATGTTGCGGTTACATCAAGCCGACCCGATACCTCGTCCCATTTAGCCTTGATATCCGGCGTAATTTGCCTTGAAACACCATGGCAGAGGAATTCACCTTCAGCCTTCATCAGTATTGTCGCTCCGGAAGGCATCGCTTTGATTTCCGAAGGAATAAGACGGGTCAGCGTGAAGCGGCTGATCGGATGAATATCCGTATGGAGATGGTTGTCGCGCATATGGCCGTCGCGGACGCGGTTGTCGGTGTTGAGCGTCGCCATTTGGACAATCAGCACCGCGCTCGCTTCGGCCGTCAGGTCGGCCGGGTCGAACCGGAGCGAGCCGCTGATCTGCGCTGTTTTGCCAACAATCGTCTCGAGCGGGGCGCGCGAGGTGAAGGTTATCAGATTCGGTGGGCCGGCTTCGACCTTGAGCGTCAACGGCTTGGCTTGCAAGCCGCCGGCTGTCAGCAGCGCCAGGAGAGCGGCTTTGGCGATCAGTCGGCGGGGGTGATTGGTGGGCTTGATGGTCATCATCAGAACCAGAAATGAAGCATCAACTCACCCGTAGTCAGGCGCTTTCCGTCGTAGCGCTTTGCCTGGCTGACGCCGGGAGTCAACTCGATAGCCCCGGTTAGATGGAACTCGCTCGAGAGGCGGAAGCGTTCGAGATAGCGGCGGCTTAGGCCCGGGTAGTTCATCGCCAGATATTCGCCCTGCCTGTCAAAGGAGACGCTGACATCCCAGCCCTGCCGGACTTTGTAACTGGCGGTGTGGGATGTAACCGGCAGGCGGTTGAATAACTCGGAGTCTATCCAATCGACCTCGCCCAGGTAGAGCAATCGTCCATAGCCGGCTCCCCAAAAACCGCCATAGGTTTGTTCCTTGGGAGGCGAGGCATTTCCCCTTCCGAGATGCCACTCGGCTTGCCTATAACTTCCCCCCAACTGCACGTTGAGTTCACCTGCCTTTGCCCGGTAGGCTCCGCGAAAATAGAGTGTCTTCCCACGATTGGCGTCGGTAGGTCCGGCGGTGAAGGAGCCGTTGGTGAGCGCGAGCGATAGTTCGTATTCCATCGGGTAAAGCCCGACTTCGACCCCATCCTGCGGGATGTTTCGTTCGCCGAAGCCGAGCGTGCTGCGGGTGAAGGCATTGTGATCGACAAACCTCCAGCCATATGTCGGGACAAATCTCCCGGCCCGGATCGCTCCAAACCAGGGCAGTCCCTGCACCAGGACGAAGGCCTCGAAACTGCTGTAGAGAGGCTTGTCGAAATAGACCAGCGTGTTCTCGGTCGGCGCGATAGCAAAATAGAGATCGCCCTGCATCGTGATGAAGGTGTTGCCTTCCTGGTCGTCGTTGGAGGAGTGGTAGATCGAGCGGAAGTCAACCCCATACTGCAGGTTGTTGCCGACCTTGGGGTTGAAATTCTCCAGTTCGGCGAAGTCCTCGAGCGGCTTCCATGGCATGTCCATATAGGAAAAGAACTGCGCACCATAAAGCGACCGCATCCCGCCGCCGGTCGGATTCACATGGCAGAGTTGACAGTTCTGACCATAGCGAACGGAGAATTGGGGCAGCGCACTTGAAATGGAAGGCAGAACGGATAGAGCGGGAAGCAGGATAAAGTATCGAATTATATTTGTTTGCACTATGGTATTCGGTTTGACTTTGCGGAATGGTATCTCAAGGAGTTGGAGGCAGATTTTGTCACCTGAGCAGGACTGCGCGGACCATCGAAGACCCCGTAATGCCGGTTAGTCGGATCATGTAGAGGCCGTCCGGAAGTTCACTGGCATCGATGGAGACGAGCCGAACTCCGGCAGCAACTGCGGTTATCGAACCCGACCTCAGACTCCGTCCCTGAAGGTCGATCAGGCTCCAGTTGAACTGCCCGGGGGCAGTCGCGCTAAAACGCAGCGTTGCCGGTCCATTGAAGGGATTGGGACTTAGCAAGAGGCCGTCGAATACAAGCGGCTGCTGAGCCGGCTCATCAAAAATCCCTAACGACTCCTGCGAGGTCGCACCGCGCGAGTAGCAGTAGTCGTTGCGGACGCCTCCGTCGCCGTTGCAACTGGCTCCGGAGTAGTAGAAGACGGCCGGGCCGGTGCCGGCTTCCGGTGCGATCCAAGCGAAGCGCCAGACCACGCTGTTGTGCGTCCCGCTGAAGTTCCCCGCCAGCGACTGTTTGATATAAACCGGCGAGCCTTCGCGGGCGCGGGAGCGCAATGTGTTGAGCGTGTCCAGGACGAGGAAGTCCCCGGCCGGCCTTTGATCCCTTGTCAGTGCGGTGATCTCGAAGCCCCAACGGGCGTTGCGCGGATCGAAGAGGGTCAGTTGCAAATCGTAACGCTGCCCCGGACGGTAGAATCCGGGAAATCCGTCGAGACGGATGAACCCGTTTGGGTCGTTGGCGGCGAAGGTGTTGTGGCAGTCCCGGCAAGTGCGCGCCAGTGGCGGATCGCCGGCATAACCATCCGGTGCGCCTCGGGCGTGGCCGAACAGACTGCCCGCCAGTCCGAGCGTGAGGGAAATGACTGCGACAATCATCGTTCGCCTCTCAATCCGTTTGATAGATTTACGAACCGCCCGCCCGGGTGTTGGACTTGACCTTCTATCCGGCGAGGTAGTAGTAGAGCCGCACGAGGCTCTCGATGCCGGTGAACATCGTCGGCAGGTGGAAGTTTTCGTTGGGGGAGTGTGCGCGGTTGTCGGGCAGGGCGTAGCCGAGCAGCAGCGTCTCCAGTCCCAAGATGGTGCGAAAGTCGGCCACAATCGGAATCGAACCGCCCTCCCGGATGAAGAGCGGCTCCCGGTTCCAGGCATCCCGGAGTGCCCTCTCGGCTGCCGCCACAAATGGGCTTTCGAGCGACGCGACGACCGGATGTCCGCCATGATGGCGGGTAACCTTTACCGTGACGGTTGCGGGTGCGCGCTCCTTGAAGAACCTCTCGGCCAGGTCGGCGATCTCGTCGGGATGTTGGTCGGGGACGAGCCGCATCGAGACTTTGGCGTTTGCTTTCGCGGGAAGAACGGTCTTGGCGCCGGGGCCGGTGTAGCCGCCCCAGAGGCCGTTCACCTCGAACGACGGGCGGACCCAGGTCTGCTCGACCGGTGACCACCCGCTTTCGCCCCAGAGATCTTCGACGCCGAGCCGGGCCTTGTAATCGGCGAGGTGGAAGGGAATCGTTCTGAACAGTTCGCGCTCTTTATCGGTCGGCACGACGACCCGGTCGTAAAAGCCGGGAATCTGAATCCGGCCCGAGGCGTCCTTGACCGATGCCAACAACCGGGCGAGAATCTCCACAGGGTTCGCGACGGCGCCTCCATACGTGCCCGAATGGAGGTCGCGATTGGGTCCGGTCAGTTCGACTTCGAGATAGCAGAGCCCGCGCAGCCCATAAGTGATCGCCGGAATCCCCTCGGCCCACATCGAGGTGTCCGACACCAGCGCGCCATCGGCCTTCAGATCTGCTTTGTGATCGACCAGGAAGGGCGACAGATTGGGGCTGCCGACTTCCTCCTCACCCTCGACGACGAACTTCAGATTTATCGGTAAACTCCCGTCCTTTTCTATGATCGCCTCGACCGCCTTGAAGTGCATAAAGACCTGACCTTTGTCGTCCGCCGAGCCGCGGGCAATAATACGGTCGTCCTTTATATGCGCGCTGAAGGGGTCTTTTTCCCATAAATCGAGCGGATCGACCGGTTGGACGTCATAGTGCCCGTAAACGAGGAACGTTGGCTTGCCAGGCGTGCCAAGCCACTCCCCGGTAACGATCGGGTGGCCTGATGTCGGGTGGATCGCAACGCGATCGAGGCCAGCGTTGCGCATCAGTTGCGCGGTGAATTCTGCACCGTGTGCAACATCGCTCTGTCGAGCGGGATCGCTGGAAATGGACGGGATCGCCAGATAGTCGGTCAGTTCGCCGATGTAGTTGTGGTGACGGGAACGGACGAAATCGAGGGCTTCGTTCAAAGGGATTCTCCGGGTATGAGAGAGGTCTTGGCGTCGTCTTCGTATATTGACAAAGACGGCAAAAAATATAACACAAAGATGTCCGCAATGCACCCCCGGACGGCCTCAATATGACCCGTCCGCAAGTATCAGATGCTGCTCCGCATACATCCGGCGAGGTCTTCGACGACTGGTTCACGCCGGAGCGACTGGCCGAACTCGAGCGCCGGTTTCGACTTCCGCTGCATATCGTCTTCCCCGAAGGCATCGCGTCCGCAGCTCGGCGCTTTCGCAACGTCTTCGCGCGACACTACCCGGACGGCGAGATTTGCTTTGCGGTAAAGTCTAATCCTTGCCGGGGAGCGATACGCACCGCGCGGCGTCTCGACCTTGGTATCGACGCGGTCTCGGAATATGAACTTGAGGCTGCTCTTGAGGAAGGTGTTCCGCCGGGGCGGATCATCTGCAACGGTAACGCCAAGAGCGACGACTACCTCCGCCAGGCGGTTCTATGCGGCGCGATAATCGCCGTCGATGGCGACGACGAACTCGCGACATTGCTCGAGATCGTTCGTCAGGTAAGTGCCTCGAAGCCGATTCCGATCCTATTACGGGTGGTCGGAATGCCGCTTGAGGGCTTGACCGCGGCCGACCAGACTACGGCTTCGGACTGGACCAAATTCGGCTGGCCGGTCCGTCAAATTCGCAACGTCATCCGGTGCGTCGATGATCTTCCCGAGTTCGACCTTGCCGGATTATCGGCTCATATCGGGACGCAGATTTGCGACCCCGCCGGCTACGACCGGTTGATGGATAACCTGCTGCCGCTGGTCAAGGAGCGCGCGGCAACCGGACGGCCGTTCAGGATGCTCGACATCGGCGGCGGGTTCCCGGTCAACTACCTGTCGGGTGAGGAATGGGTGCGCTTCAAGGAGCGCTTGCGGGCGCAGTTGCTAACGGGAGCGACGGCATCCGATGCGGTTACTTGGGATCATAATCCGATGGGTTACGGCTGGCTAATGGGACAACCGCCCGACGACACCTCCCCCTGGCGCGGCAAAGCCTACTCATCGCCGGCTCCAGGCGCGGAGATGCTGGAGCACATCCTGGCCCGGGATGTCGCAGGCCGGACCGTGGCACAGCACTTGAAAGAGGGCGGCAAACCGCGCCTTATCGTCGAGCCGGGCCGGTCGCTTTTCGGTGAGGCAGGTGTTACGATAGCCCGGGCGATGGGATCGAAGGACGTGCTCGGCAACCGGGTGGTGATCCTTGACCTTGGCATCGTCAATCACGGCACCGTGCTTGTTACACCCGACATCCATCCCTATGAAGTCCTTCCGCATCGCCCCGACGATCAGCCGGTCGAGGCCTTTGTCGCCGGGCGACTTTGCTTCAGCGGCGATATGATCAGCAAGGTGAAGGTGCCGCTGAACCGCTTGCCGGAACGCGGTGACGTCGTGGTCATTCATAAGACGGGTGCTTACTGCGCTGATCACTTTGCCTCACGGTCGTGCGGCTTCCCGCTGCCGGCGAAGATCGCGCTAACGCCCGACGAGACCGTCGAGGTTTGGCGTGAGGAGACAGGTAGGCTATAGGCGGTGAGATTGACCCTGAGGGTGGGGCATGAGAGCCCCATGTGACCTTAAGCACAGCACCGCTTGCGCTGAGCATCCAACTTCATTATATTGAAAAACTACGCACCGCAAACCTGGGAAGGACCTTGATGCGCATGGCCGGCCTGCTCACCCTCACCTTGCTCACCGTTGTCTCCGTTCATGCGGCGGCCGACCTCCCCGTCTCGGGCGACATCGCCCAGGTGAAGGAGTCGTTCGCCGGGACCACCACTCTCGCCTTCGATCTCGACCGCATTGCGCCGGAGATGGTTACGGTCTCCGGTGAGACGCGCTCCGTTGTTGCCATTCCTGGCGAAGGCACGACCTATGACCGCGGGATGCCGATGCTGCCGATGGTGAGCCGGTTCGTCGTGGTGCCGGTGGAGGGCGATATCGAACTGGTCGTCCGCTCCGAAATCCCGCAACGTATCGCGGCTGACGCTCCCCCCGCTCTCTGCGACGATGAGGTCCTGACGCTCGCAGAACATCCCCGCACCGGCATCTATCCCGAACGGTTCGTGGAGATGTCCGATCCGGTCATCATCCGCGGAGTGCGGCTCGTGAAGGTGACCGTCTTCCCGGTGCAATACGACTTCGACCGGCAGGAGTATATCCTCCATGGCCCGATTGAGACCGACGTTCGCAGCCCCATCGGCCTAACCCCCAGCCCCGAAACTCAGCCCATCGTCATCCGTGAAGGCAGCGACTTTGCCAAATACATCCGCGAGTTGGCGATCAACGGCGGGGTGGTCATCCGCCGCGACGACGCCGGTGACCCGCCGCAGAAGGCCGGACATTACCTCGTCGTAGCCCACGAGAGCGCGCTCCTTTGGCACCTTCCCTTTATCGAATGGCGCCGCAAAGCTGGCTACCGGATGGACATCCGGCTCGTAACGACCCAGATGGCCGGTTCGCCGGAGCGTATTCGCGACTCTATCCGCGTTGACTTCAACCGCGCGCTCCCCGACCCCTTCGATCAGGTTCTCATTATCGGCGACCGGACGACCTACGACAACCGCACCGCCGGCCCGCAACACGTCATCACGCCCTTTACCGGCGCTTCGATCTGGGGCGCCGGAGGCCCGCACGCCGACTACGATTTCGGCCTCATGGACAACGACCGTTACGCCGACGTTTCGGTCAGCCGTTTCCCTTCCGGCAGCCAGCAAATCGCCAACCTTGTCGTAGGCCGGACGCTCGCCTACGAAGCCAACCCGGTGGTCAATAACCCGGCCTGGCTGCGGCGCGGGATGGTCTATTCGCAGCACTGGGGCAATAGCGCCACCTCAGCCTGGCACATTACCATACACACCAACGTCAGGTGGGGCGAAGAACTCCTGAAACGGCTCAACTTCAACGACATCACCTTCTACGAACTCTACGACTGGGATCAGATGGGTCAGCAGATTGGCCCGGTGATGCGCGACAAGTTGAACCAGGGGCTGAACCTCCTGATCGGACGCGCCGAGAACTACTTCTGGCGCGACAATTTCAACGGCGTGAACAACAACACCGTCTTCCCGATCAAGATCAACCTCTCCGGACACGGCGAATGGTCGGCCTATAATATGTTCCGCACCGGTGACGGCAACAACCTGAAAGGCCCCGTCGCCCAGACTTTTGGCTGGGGCGGCCCGCCGACCGCGCCCAATTCCTACGCCTGGATGGAAATGGTCAATGCGACCGTCCTGAAGGATATGACCCTCGGTTGGGGACGGATGCTGGCAGTCACAAAGGTGGAACGTTATTTTCAGAATATCAATTACTTAGGTCGTCAACTATACGACCATCAGAAGACCGATATCGACATCTTCGGCGATCCCGGCATCCGCCCCTGGCTCGGGGTCCCAATGCAGGTAAACGTCACCCACACCACCACCATCAATCCCGATACCCGGCAGGTCGTCGTCACCGTCCGCAACGCCCAGGGCGGAGCCGCAGTGGAAGGCGCCCAGGTTACGCTCTATGCCCCCGGCAGCCTGCCTCAGAACAATCCGGCGGACTACGCCAACTACCGCAACATGGTGATGAAGACGATGCCGTCCGATGCGGAAGGCGTCGTCCGGTTCATCTTCGGCGAAGGTCACCGGTTCACCGTCAATACTCCGGTCTATCTGACCGTTACCGGGCGCAACATCAAGCCGGCATTTGACCAGATTAACGTCACCATTCCGGCGGTAACGATAGACCTTGCCGGATACGCAATCGAGAACGTCGAGGGCAATGGCGATGAGTTTCCCAATCCGGGCGAAACGCTTGATCTCTTGATCACGGCTCGCAACAACGGCAATCGCGATGCGGTCAACGACCTGATTGCCACCGTCGCGACGACGTCACCTTATGTCGAAATCGAGGCGGGCGATCCACTCACGTTTGGCAACCTCGCCGCCGGCCGGACAGCAGAAGCCAACCGCCCAATTCGCCTTGCCATCGACCCAGACTGCCCCGATGCAACCAGCCGCCGACCGACGGTGCCGAAACTCATCGTCAACTTCCGCAGCGGCCAGACCACTTGGGAGTCAGCGATCGAACTTGCCGTCCGCGCCCCCAACTTCAACTTGCGTCAGGTGGTGAACGGGATCGAAGTCGGCTACAATGCGACACAACTTACGCTTGAACTGCAGAACGACGGACTGCAAGCCTCCAGCCCGATGAACGCCGAACTCTTCGCCCGCGGGCTGGGCGTTACGGTGATCAACAACCGGTCGGCTTGGCCGGCGGTAGGAGCCGGTCAGTTTCGACGTCAGACCGGCAACGCCTTCTCGGTGATCGGCAATCGCCTTGCTGTTCCGGGGTCGCTCACCCCGATGCTGCTCGTGCTTCGTTCCGACAACGGTTTCGTCGATTCAGTGCTATTCAATCTTCAGACTTCGCGGCCCCGCGCTAATGCTCCGCAAGGTCCGGATGAATACGGTTATATCTGTTTCGACGACACCGACACCGACTGGGACATCGCGCCGCGCTACAGTTGGATCGAGATCAGCATGCGCGAGCAGAATCGGAACTTCAACGGCACCTCCCTCAACTTTAACGGCCAGGTGCAGTACGATATCGGCGAATCTCGAGTCGTCCGGCTGCCGTTTCAGACCCAGTTCTATGGCCGGGTCTATGACACCATAACCGTCGGGTCGAACGGCTTCATCGCGATGGGGAATCAGCCGCGCATCACCAACTTCCAGAACTGGCCAATGGATCAGGCCATAGGCGGCGGGATGGGGATGATCGCGCCGCTGTGGGACGACTTCCGACTGGACAACAACTCCGCCGTCTATACCTATTTCGACGAACAGAACCATCGCTTCATCGTCGAGTGGTATAAGATGAAACTCTCGACGTTGGGCAATCCGGTTCTGACATTTCAAGTGATCCTGCTCGACCGGCGGGTTTGGGTTACCGAGACCGGCGATCCGAACATCATTTTCCAGTACAAGGAATTCACCGCCGACCGCAATATCCGGGACGGCGATCAGGAGTGGGTGACTAACATTCCCTACGCGTCGGTCGGCATATCGAGCCCGGACGGGCGAACCGGGATCAATTACGTCTATAACAACGCCTACCCGGTAACTTCTGCACAACTGGCAGTGCGGCGGGCGCTTCTCTTTTCAACCGCCCCTCGATTCCGGGCCGGAACCCTCTACGGGCGGGTGCTCGATGCTGCTACCGGAAGACCGGTACAAGATGTCGAGGTGTTCACGCAGCACGGCTTCTATACCCGCACTGACGCCAATGGCCGATACCGCATCGCGGATGCGCTTGCCGAAGTATCGTTCAACCTGACGGCCCGCATCGCAGGTTACAACGACTCTACCCGTGTCAATCTGGTGCTCGAGGAGAACGACAGCCTCGAAACCAACTTTGGGATGCTGCATCCCGAGTTTGAACTGAACGTGCAGCGCCTCGAGACGGTACTTCAAGCCGGGACGTCGCGGGAGATGCCCTTTACCTTGCGCAACCGCGGCAACGGGCCGCTGTCGTGGTCGATTGACCGTAGACTCCTCGGCGATGCCAACGCCGGGCCGTGGGACTTGCGACGTTCCTACCGGATAGGCCAGTTGCTCGACGACGACCGGATTGAAGGCGTCGTCTTCACCGGTGAAGAGTTCATCGTCGCCGGGGCCGCCAATGGACTGCGCGGCGACCGTCCCAACATGGTCTATGTTCTTGACCGCGAAGGCGAACTGATCGATACATTCCGCCAGGCGGGGGCATCGCAGTATGGCTATCGCGACCTCGCCTGGGACGGAGAAACGGTTTGGGCATCAGGGGAAGCGACAGTCTTTGGATTCACACCTCAAGGCGAAGTCCAGGCACGCTGGAACGGGCCGCTCAATCCCAATACCGCCATCGCCTACGACAGCGACCTCAACTGCCTCTGGATCGGTTCGATCACCCAGAATTACTTTGCCTACGATCGGGAGGGTAACCGCCTCGGGCGGACGCTCAATCGAAGGGATCTCCGAACCTATGGCTTGACCTATTTCCCCGACGATCCTGATGGTTACGATCTCTATATCCTCTCAAATCCGGGCCCGGATACGCTCACAATCCATAAGATGGATACCGAGACCGGCGACACGATGGGCGTCGCTCGAATAATTCAACAGAATATGGGAGCCCCGGCCGGAGCGAGTATTACCAACGAGTTCGACGTCTATTCGTGGGTCTTTCTTACGATCGGCAACTTCTCGCGCGTGGCCGGCGGCGACCGGATCGACGTTTATCAGATCGACGCTCGGCGCGACTGGTTCCTGGTCGAGCCGACGACCGGCATCCTTAACGCCGGAGAAGTTCAGGACCTGACGTTGGCTCTGAGCGCCATCGGATTGCCGGTAGTCACGTTCCGGGCCGAACTCTATTTTACCCACAACGCAGCCGGCGGGCGATTCAGTCTGCCGGTAACGCTCGAGGTTACCCCCGGCGCCGGCGTGCGCGACCGTCGCGGCTTCGATCTGACAACTGGCTGGAACGCCGTTTCGCTCAACGTCGAGCCGGACGACCCTGACCTCCGCGCCCTGATGCGCCCGCTCACCGATGCTGGCGTGCTATCACTTGTCAAGGACGGCCGCGGCCGGTTTTACCGTCCCGGCAATGACTTCAACAACATTCCCGGGTGGGTCGTCTCGGAGGGCTACGAACTCTACCTAACCGAACCTGCGCGTTGGGAGGTCGAAGGCGAAGTCCTTCCGGTCGATCAGCCGGTGCCGCTGGTAGAGGGCTGGAACCTGGCGGGCTACATGCCGCGCCGTTCGGCATTGCCACAGGTGGCTTTGGCAGGTATCGCCGAGCAACTTATCATCGCCAAGGATGCGTCCGGGAGGTTCTATCTGCCGGAGTTTGACTTCTCCAATATGGAACCGCTTCGCGAAGGCCAGGCTTACCGCTACAAGATGACCGCCGCAGCCGAACTGGTATATCAGGTAGGTGGCGGTCGCAATGCCGCTCAGCCGCCTTCCATGGCGCTGCAGCACTTCTCTGGACTTCCCGATCGATCGGGCGGTCCCGATATGAGCCTGCTCTTGCTTGGCGACGATGGGTGGGACGGGTATGAAGCCGCTCTCTTTGGATCGGGAGGCAATCTCGTCGGTGCCGGACGGTTCGACAGATCGGGTCGCTGTGGAGTTGCCATCTTGGGAGACGATCCCGAAACAGCGTCGATTGAAGGCGCTCGTCCCGGTGAGTCCTTCACCATTCGCCTTTGGAATGGAGCCGTTGAATCCGATGCCTCTATCACTGTTGTCAAGGGCGGGGCACACTGGCAGGCGGATGGCCTTGCAGTACTGCGGGTTGCTGGTGCTTCCGAAGCCCTTCCGGTTGAGTTTGGCATTGCCGGCGCCTTCCCCAATCCCTTCAACGGGACAGCGCAACTCGTTTGGGGGCTTGACCAATCCGGGCCGGTGAGGATGGCGATTTACGACCTGGCCGGTCGGGAGGTTGCCCGCCTGGCGGAAGGCACTTACACGGCCGGTCTGCAACGGATGGCTTGGACAGCTGGTTCGCTTCCCGCCGGACTCTACTTCGCTCGACTCGAATCGGTGGGACGAAGTTCGACGCGCAAACTTATGCTAATCAAATAGCGCCTTAAATGCTTCTGCCAACTAACCCCCTGCCAACGCGGGGGGTTGGTTATATTGATAGTGAGGCTCTGTCGTCTCGTGAACATCGTGCGCCGAAATACTGCCTCGAAAAGCGATAGATTTCGGCCTCAGTGACACCTTGAGCCTTAGCCTTAAGCCCTAAGCCTAAAGCCTTAAAGACCACCTTGCGCATCGCCCTGGCCCAAATAGACACCACCATCGGCGACTTCGACGGCAACCTCCGCCTGATTCGCGAGACCGCCCGCCGCGCTGAGACACTCGGCGCCGACCTCTGCTGCTTTCCCGAGCAATGCCTGCCCGGCTATCCGGCGCACGACCTTCTGGAACGCCCGCTCTTCATCCAGCGTAATCTGAATGCCCTTGATGAGTTGGCCCGGACAACCGGGGAGATGGCTCTATTGATCGGGTTCGCCGAGCCGCACACCGGGCCGATCGGCAAACGGCTCTACAACTCGGCAGCACTGCTCGCCGGCGGTCAAGTCGTCTCAGTGCATCGCAAGAGCCTCCTGCCGACCTACGACATCTTCGACGAGAGCCGTTATTTCGATCCCTCGCCGGAAGTGCGCCCGGTCGAATGGAAAGGTGTCCGGCTCGGCATCACGATTTGCGAGGATGCCTGGAACGACCCGACGTTCTGGCCGCACCGCCTTTACGACCGCGACCCGCTCGCCGATCTGACTGCTGCCGGAGCCGATATCCTCATCAACATCGCGGCTTCGCCCTTTACTGTCGAAAAGCGGTCGTTCAGACGTTCGATGCTGCAGGCCGCAGCCGTCCATCTCCGCCGCCCGCTCCTCTTCGTCAACTCGGTAGGCGGCAACGATGAACTGATCTTCGACGGCGCCAGCCTCGCCTTCGGAGCGGATGGCAGGGTCTGGGGTGAAGGCGCCGAGTTCGCCGCCGACTTGATCTTGATCGACACGTCGTCCGGCACCGGCGACCGGCACCCCTCGAACCTTGACGACGACAGCGCAGCCCTCGAAGCACTGGTCCTGGGAACCCGCGATTATGCACAGAAATGTGGATTCGAATCGGCGATTCTCGGCCTTTCGGGGGGGATAGACTCGGCGCTGGTCGCAGCCTTGGGAGCCCGCGCCTTCGGGGCGGAGAACGTAACCGCATTGCTTATGCCGTCGAGATACTCAAGTCGCGGTTCGGTGGAAGACTCCGAGCAACTGGCCCGCAGCCTCGGCATTCGGACGCAAACCATCCCGATCGACGGCCTTTTTCAGCGCTACCTGAGCGACCTCGCACCGCACTTTGCCGGTCATGCGGTTGACACAACTGAAGAGAACCTCCAGGCTCGCATTCGCGGGAATTTGCTGATGGCTTTCTCCAACAAGTTCGGCAGTCTGCTTCTTTCGACCGGCAACAAATCGGAACTGGCGACCGGCTACTGCACCCTTTATGGCGATATGGCAGGCGGCCTGGCGCTCCTGACCGATGTGCCGAAGACGATGGTCTATCGCCTGGCAAGGCTCGTCAACCGCGACCGCGAGGTTATCCCCGAAGCGATCCTGACCAAGCCGCCCTCCGCCGAACTGAAGCCGGATCAGCGCGATCAGGATACGCTCCCGCCCTACGATCTGCTCGACGACCTGATCGACCGCATCGTCGTCCGGGGGCTCGACCGGGAGGCTATAGTGGGGGAGGGTTTTGATCCGGCAGTAGTTGACCGGGTGGCGAAACTTATCGCGGCGAGCGAATACAAACGGCGTCAGGCGCCCATCGGCTTGAAGATTTCTGCCAAGTCGTTCGGTTACGGACGACGGGTGCCGCTGGCGAGCAAGTGGAGATGAGGTCTAATGCCAATGCCAATGCTAATGCTGATGCTGATGCTGGTGGCAAACCGGGGATCGACTCCATCCTTGGCCGCTCCGTAACGGTGAGCCTTGGCCGCCCCGTGTCGGCGGCTGTGCTGCCATGTGTCTCACGTGGCAGCCCCGTCCCTTGCTTGACTGGAAGGGTAGAAGTGCTATATTATGAAATGGGGGAAGGAAGCAAGTGATCAAGTGTAAAAGTGAGAAAGACATGCCGTCATTGCGAGCACGCTGCAAGCGGGCGAAGCAATCCCCCCTCAACTTCCTGGAGGGCGGACTGTAATCCGCCCGCAGTGTAGAGGATTCTGTTCAAACAACAGGTCGAATGCCTGAGATAAGCCGGTTTTACGGGATACGGATCTTTATGCCTGTCAACGATCATGAGCCTCCTCATATTCACGCAAGGCATGGCGATGATGAAGCGAGGATCGATATCGAGCATATCTCGCTGATCGATGGGAAGATGCCCAAGCGATTGTTAAGAAAAGTCCTCGAATGGACAACGTTACACCAAAGTGAACTGCTTTCAAATTGGAGACTCATTCGCGAAGATAAGAAACCCAATCAAGTTGATCCATAAGGAAG
>VGIQ01000068.1 GCA_016867835.1 Calditrichota bacterium
CCTGCCAGCGGACATATCGCCGTGCTGCCGGGTTTGCGCATCGGCTACCTCCCACAACAGGTCGATTATCCGGCTGGAATGACCGCGCGTGAAGTTGTTAGCGGTGGGCTTGGTGCGCTGCAAGGACTCGCAACCGAGGTCGAACGGCTTGAGGCAGTCATTGAGAGCGATACCGCTGAAGGACGGTCGCCCAAGACCGCTCTCCGGTATGCCGAACTGCTCGATCAACTCCACTCCCAGGGCGGATCATCGACCGGTGCCCGGGTCGCCGGGACGCTTGCCGGGCTTGGCGTTCCCGAGTCGTTATGGGACGCCCCGATGGCCAATCTCTCCGGCGGTGAGCGCAATATCATCGCCCTGGCGCGCATCCTGGTGGGCGAGTGGGACATCATCCTTCTCGACGAGCCGGGCAATCACCTCGACTTCGAAGGGCTCGACTGGCTGGAAAACTACCTTGCCACCTGCCCGCAGGCTTTCATTGTCGTTTCCCACAACCGCTACCTCCTCGATCGGGTTTGCACCGGCATCTGGGAATTGGAGCGGACCCGATTATCACCCTACGGAGGCAATTACAGTACCTATCGCCGCGAGAAACTGACCCGTGAACTACGTGCCGAAGCCGCCTTCAAGCGGCAACAATCGATCGTCGCCCGGCTCGAGTTTCAGATCGCCCGGCTCAAAGCCTGGGGTATGGTCTATGACAACCCTGGGTTAGTGAAGCGTGCCAAGTCGATGGAAAAGCGCATCGAACGGATGGACTCGGTCGAACGACCTGTCGCAAGCAAACGGATCCGGTTCAGGTTCCTTGCCGAGCCCCCTAAAGGGACGATTGCGCTCGAAGCCAAACGCTTTCGCAAAGTCTTCGATGACGGAATAATGATCCTCGACGATGTCAACTTTCTGATTCGGCAGGGCGAACGGGTCGGATTCGTAGGCCGAAATGGCAGCGGCAAGAGCACCCTCGCCCGGACGGTCGTCAGCGATGGGCGGTGGGAAAACCCCCACCTCCGGCTCGGCGCATCGGTCAAACTCGGCTATTACAGCCAGATGGGCGAGAACCTCCGGTCTGACCAGACGCTACAGAATGAAGCGATCCGTCTGACCGGACGCTCGCCCGGCAGCGCAGCCGAGTTGCTGCATCAATTTCTCTTCACCCGCGACGACCTCGAAAAACACGTCTCCGTCTTATCCGGCGGTGAAAGAGCGCGATTGCAACTCGCCGCTCTGATCCACTCCGGCGCCGACATGCTCATCCTCGACGAACCGACCAATCACCTCGACATCGCTTCGCGAGAGGCGGTAGAGGATGCGCTTGAAGAGTATCCCGGGACGCTGTTGTTGATTTCCCACGACCGTTACTTCCTCGACAAACTGATCGACCGGGTGATTTTCTTCGATCCGCCCGGAGTCGTCCCGCTCGATGGCAATTTCTCCGACTTTTGGGAGAAATTGAAATCTGGAAAACTGGCGGGAAGCGAAAGGCAGAAGAAGGGGTGCGATGACTCAACGCCGGACAATCGCCAGCCATCATCCAGGAAGGAGCGGCTGAAGTTCGATCCGCAGCGATTCAAAGCACTGGAAAGCGAAATTGCATCTGCCGAAACGGCCCGCAGGGAAGTCGAGACGGAACTCAATGCGTTCCTTGCCAAGGGTAAGGAATCCTTTGCCGTCCGCCGTCAAGCGCGAATCGAGGACCTAGACCGACGCATCGCCGCCCTCTATGAGGAGTGGGTAGAATTGGGCGAACGGAAAAAGAAATGGTAAGGAGGCAAAGTCAATAGTCCCCCACAACAACTCAACGACTCAACAACAAGTCCCCTACTGCATCTGATCATTTGAACACCTACTGGGACAACCTCAATCCGGCTCAGCAGGAAGCCGTCCTGCATGCCGACGGACCGCTGCTGATCCTGGCTGGAGCGGGTTCAGGCAAAACCCGCGTCTTGGCTTGCCGAACCGCTGAGTTGATCCGAAGCGGTCGCGCACGTCCGGATCAAATCCTCGCTCTCACTTTTACCAACAAAGCCGCAGGAGAACTTCGGTCGCGAACCATCGCCATGGCCGGCCCGGCGGGTGAATATGTCGTCGCCGGGACCTTCCACTCGATTTTTGCGCGAATCCTGCGTCAGGAAGGTCGTTCGATAGGCATCGACCCCCGTTTTACTATCATCGACGCCGATGATCGGAAGCGACTGCTTAAAGAGATACTGAAGTCCGAAGGGATACCGATCGATGTGTTAAAGCCCAACTACCTTGACGCCATCATCGGACGTGCCAAAAACAACCTGATTACTCCGGAGGAGTTTAACGCCAAAGCCGAGCGTGAGTTCGAGCACCTGGCAGCCAACCTCTACCGCCTTTATCAAGAGCGGCTCGAACGCATGGCCGGGCTCGACTTCGACGACCTCCTGATGCGCCCGGTTCTGGCTTATCACGCTTATCCCGACTTCCTCGAACGTCTGCAGCGCCGCTTTCACTTTGTGATGGTCGATGAGTTCCAGGACACAAATCCGGTGCAATATCGTCTGGTGCGTGAAATCGCCCGCCGACATAATAACCTCGGTGTCGTGGGGGATGACGATCAAGCCATCTATGGCTGGCGCGGCGCGACGGTGGCTAATATCCTCGATTTCCGTCACGACTGGCCCTCGGCCAAGGTCGTCCGTCTCGAACAAAACTACCGCTCTCATAAAGCAATCCTCGACATCGCCTGGTCCGTCATTCAGCGCAATCCACTACGTCATGAGAAGCGGCTCTGGACCGAGCGACTTACTGGACCAGGGACAATCCTGATCGAAGGCTACACCGACGATGACGAGGCTCAGAAATTTGTCTCGTTTGTTCAAGGTGATGTCCGGACGCATAAACGGTCGCTGGACCACTTTGCCATACTCTATCGCACCAACGCCCAGTCGCTCGCCTTCGAACGTGCCTTGCGCGGTGCCGCAGTCCCCTATCAAGTGGTTGGCGGGCTAAGGTTCTACGAACGGCGCGAAGTGAAAGACCTCCTCGCCTACTTGCGGTTGATTGTGAATCCCTCCGACGATGTCTCATTCCAAAGGGTTATCAACTATCCGCCGCGCGGGATCGGCGAGTCGGTCGTGTCCCAGGTCAACAACCTCGCCCAGGTCGAAGGTGTCCCTTACTTCAGAGCAATGGAAGATCTCCTTGTTACTGAGCAAATCACCTCCCGCCAGAAGAAGGCACTCACAGACTTTCGGCAGTTGATCGATGAATTGCGCATCGCCGCCGGTCGGGAGCCGCTCCTAACTCTGGTTACCACGCTGGTGGAACGTATTAGGTTGAAAGAGCGTTTGATGGAGGAGGAAAAGGAGGATCCCTCCCGCTCCGAATCGAAGGTCGCCAACCTCCTCGCACTGATCGACGAGATCGGACGCTACAGCGAGGAGCATCCCGACGGGTCGATGGAGGGCTTCCTCGAGCAGGTTGCGCTGGTAACCGACATCGACCGGTATGAAGAGTCTTCCGGACGGGTCAGTCTAATGACGATTCACAGCGCCAAAGGGTTGGAATTTCCGGTTGTATTGGTTGGAGGGCTTGAGGAGGGCTTGCTGCCGCTCGCAGCAAGCGGAGATTCCTCCAGCGACATCGACGAAGAGCGACGACTATTCTATGTGGCAGTAACGCGCGCCATCGACCAACTGGTGCTCGGCTGCGCCTATCACCGGGTCCGGTGGGGCGAGAGCGGCTTTGCCGCCGGCCCGTCCAGGTTCCTGAAAGAAATACCTCCAGAACTTATCAAGGTGCGTCGAGCCTATGCGGCAACGACGGCGCCGCTGCCTCGTTCGGCAGCGCGGAGTGGAACTCCTGACCACCGGCCCTCCGAAGCGCATACCGGTCTCGCCCCCGATGACCTGCGTAAAGGACTGCTCGTCAAGCATCACCGCTTTGGTATCGGACTAATACTTGACTTTAGACGGCAGGGACTCGACAGCCGTATCGAAGTCGAATTCGAGAGTGAAGGACGCAAGACGCTCATTCTCCGCTATGCGAGGCTTGAACGAGCGTGAGGACATATCGCATGATGCCGTCATTGAGCGTCTAATAGTCAGGATGTCAACATTGAAATTCGGGAAGTTATTAACCGGTGTTGATAACTTAAGTATATTGGATGTCTCGTGCATGCCGGACGCCTTGTCCGGCGTGTATCGGGGTGACGTAATGCAGGTGGGCGAAGACGTCCAACCTGCACTCGAAGTTATTAATCAATGTTGATAACTTCTCAAAGAGTTAGTAACTTAAGACAATGGGTAACCAACCATGTCTGCAACTGGATGAAGACCGGCATTAAGGTGCGGCTGGTAATACTGCTGCTTCTTGCAGTCATTGTATTTCCTGCACCGGCGCTTGAATCGCCCGGACGGACGGAGTATCTCTACGCACTTAAACTCTACGAAGAGAAATACTTCGATTTAGCCGCTGAGCAACTCGAGCGGTGTCTGCGCGACTTTCCGGCACTTGCCGAAGCCGATGAGGCGCAGTATCTGCTCGGCGAAGCCTACCTTCGAAGCGGCGATCCGGACCGGGCTCGAGCAGCGTTCCTAAGGACGGCGATCGTCTATCCGCAATCTCAGCGCGCACCGGAGGCGCTCTTTAAAGTCGGCGAAACGCTGGCAAATGCAGGTCGGCATCTCGAAGCCGCGCAAGCCTTCGAACGGGTTCAGGGCTTCTACTCCGGTTCGCTATTGGCACCTTTGGCGTTGCAGCGCGCCGCTCTGGAATACTCCTTTGCCGGTGAGTTTTCCAGGTCTGACGACGTCTCTACCCTCCTGATCGAGAAGTATCCTGATGCACCGGCGGCATCGCGAGCGCGTCTCGAGCGGGCAGCGTCGCTGATAGATCGGGGCGACCTGCTCACCGCGGAACACTATATACGCTGGGTCGCTGAACGATCGGGCATGGACAGTCTGTCCGCTCGCGCCTGGCTCGCTCTCGGGAGGTTCCATCGCGATCAGTTTGAGTTTGCCGATGCGACCGAAGCCTACCGCAGATGCTTCGAGCAATTTCCCCGCGATCCGTCGGCGCCCCTGGCCCGGCTCGAATTAGCCGATCTGCAGAACGTCCGTGGGCAGACCGATCTGACGCTTGAGACTCTCGCCCCGCTGGTGACTTCGTCCGACTTTCAAATCCGAATTGCTTCAGTCGAGCGATTGGGCGACGCCAATTACTATCGTCGCGACTTTGAACAAGCCATAGCCTTCTATGATACCGCCGCGGCATACTCCCGCACGGCTGCCATCAAAGCGGGCTGGACGAACGAGTTAATAGGCCGTAAACGTGCGGCTTTCGATCGCTACTTGCGCGCCGTTAATATCGACGATTCGCTCGGGCTCGATGCCCGGCTTCGTGCGGCATTGCTGGCGTTCGACCTTGATATGCCGGAGCGCGCCGCGGCTTTCTGGTCCGAGATTGTTCGCAAGATCGAGGACCTCGATCAGGGTGACCGGATCATGCTGGAACTGGCTCGGGCGCGCGCCCGAGCCCGTCAACCCGGAGGATCGGCAGCCGCCGACACCTTGCTCCGGCGCTGGCCCTTCAGTCCCTATGCCGACGATGCCCTGATGATCGCCGCGCGGGAGTCATTCGACAAAGGCAACTACGCCCAGGCCGCGCAACGTTGCGAAGACCTGCTGCGGAGATATCCGGCGTCGGAACTTGCCGACTCGGCGTCGCGCACAATTGCCTTCCTGCAAGCCTTCCATCTGCGCGGTGAAGGCCTTATCGAGCGGATGGCGGAACTCTCAAGTTTGCCTCAAAACCGGACCAATCCGGTGCGCTGGGCGCTCGATTGGGGCGATTTCTACCTGGACCTTTTCAAAGACCCGGTCAAGGCTGTCGATCAATTCGACAGGGCTATAGACGATATAGCCGCCACCAGCGACGACCGCGCCTACGCCCTCTATCGCGGCGGAATCGCCTATCTCCTTCTGGCTCGCTCGGCGTTGCGCGAGCAGAATGACTACTCGCTGGCGATGTATCTTGACAGTGCTACAGCAAGATCGGCGCGTCTTAACAAGATTGAATCGCACTCTGACCGAACGCGCGACCTGGCCTGCCGGCTGCTCCTCTTTCAATATGAATCCGCCCCCGGTGACAGCGCTCTCGAAGTCGTGATCCGGCAAACCGACGCCTTGCTTGCGAAATTCGATCTGGAGCGAACTCACCCGGATAACATCCTTTACTATCTCGAAGCCTGCCGCCGGACCGGGCGCATCGACGAGGTAAACTTCCCGCGCCTAAGGACGCTTGCCGAACGCACCGTAGAGGCGGGAGGTCAAAACCGCACCAATGCCGAAATACGACGCTGGGAAGCGCGGGCTTTGGCACGAATCGGCAAACGCGGAGAAGCGGTCGAAACGCGGCGCATACTGGTGGCTGAGTATCAGGATACTCCGGCTGCCGCAGTGGTCTTGCTCGACCTCGCCTCCGACTCCGGACTTACCCAACGCGAGCGACTCGACTACATCAACCTCCTTAAGGCGCGCTATCCCTACCGGCTTGACCCGGTTCAATTCCCGCTGCTTGAAGCCGATCTTCTGGACCGGATGGAACGCCCTCTCGAAGCCCTCGCCCTGCGTGAAAGAGCCGACCAGGCTGCAGTATGGGGCCAGCCGCACTTGACGTTGCTCGAAACGCCTTCGCCAGCTTTCCGGGTAGAGCGAGCCCGAGCGCTTCGCCGCGCCGGTGAGTTCACTCGCGCTGCCGAGGACTTGAGAGTCGCGCTCAACTTCGATCCGGCAGGACCTTATGCAGCGTCGGCGCTGTATGAATTGGCACTTCTCGAGCGCAGCCGGGACAACCATAGCGCGGCACTGAATCTCATCGATACCTTGGTTTCCCGATTCCCCAAGTCATCGGAAGCCGCTATATCGCTAAACCTGAAGCCTGAACTTTACTTCGGAACTGGCAACTATCGCGCAGCACAGTCTGCGCTTACAGCCTTGATCGCCGCTTCCGACAACCGGGACAGCATATATCACTATCAAACGCTGAATGTTGCAGCGATGCTCCGGCTCGACCTGATCGACGAAGCAAAAAATGCCTCCAATGCTCTTTATAAGACCTTTAAGGAGCATCCCGATCTCGACAACGCGCGAGCCTATTTGACTCTGGAGCGAGGCCGTTCGCTTGAACGGGCAAAGAAGTGGGACGAAGCGCGGGAACAATACCGGACGGTGCGCGAGAAGTATCCGCTCTCGGTCTGGGCTGACGACGCCGCCTTTCATACCGGATCATCGCTCCTCGATCAAGGTCGAAACGACGATGCTGCAAAGGCCTTCGAGCGACTGGTCGCGGACCATCCGGAGAGTCCAATTGCGCCGCGTGGCTACCTGCTTTTGGGCAAAGCGCTTTACCGCGCCGAACGGCATAGTGAAGCCCTCGCGGCGCTGCGCCGGGTCTGGGAAAACCGTCGCGCGACGACGCTCTGGCAGCCGGCGTTTGAGTCGCTTACCACCGTCTATCGCGAGTTGCGATTCTGGGATGCGGCATTGCGGCTGACGAGGGAATACCTGGAGCGTTTTCCTAACGCTCCTGACGCCCTCGACCGGCGGATGGACATCGCGCAGTTCCATCTCGAATTGCGTGACTATGACGAAGCGATCCGGCAGTATCGCCCACTCCTGCCATTAGCCGATGCCGAAAGGGAAGCCGAAATCCAGTATTATATCGGCGAGGCTTATTCCGGAAAGGGCGACTATCGCGCCGCAATCCTGGAGTTCCTTAAAGTCAAGGTGTTAGGGCGCAAGACGAAACTCGACTGGGGGGTTACGGCGATCTATCAAGCCGGAACCTGCTACGAGAAATTGCAGGACTGGGAAGGCGCAGCGAGGATGTATCAGAAGATCATCACCGAGATGGGCGAAGCTTCGAACTACGGCCGCGCCGCCAAACAGAAACTTGACTCCCTGCCGCGAGCAGAGGCAAGTCAGCCGTAGAGGACTTGCATTAGTTTTGAGGGGCGGGAGTCAACCCGCCCTTCTTCGTAACAATCTCTCCCCTCCGCCGGTCTATTCTTCAAAGACCACCTCAATCGGAGTGACTATGCCGGGCCCAAAGGCAATCTTGCCCGCTATCCTGCCCATCCTAATCCTTACCGGATTCTTGTCTCACACTTCCGTTCTTTACGCTGAATCCGCTCTCACCCGGACGGTGGAGCGCGAATTTTCGCTTGCCGGGCAACGCAAGGTCGAGATCGAAACCCCTAATGGAGACATTCGCATCCGCCCGGCCGCTGGCAGCACTATGCAATTAATGGTCATCTACACCGTAACCGGCAGCAACGAAGAGAAGGTCCGCGATATGCTCGATCGCTGCACCACTGAAGTCTCACTCAAGACCTCAACAGTGAAGATCGAACCTGATTTGCCTAAAAAGAGACGCTACAAAGTTGCTGCATCATACGATCTCTACCTGCCGGCCGGACTGGAACTCTCTGCCGAGTGCGTCAACGGCGAACTCGATGCCGATTCGTTAACGGCACGCGTGAAACTGGAGACGGTAAATGGTGATATCGACTGCCGGCGCTCCGTGAGTGACGTCGAAGCGAGCACCATCAACGGGACTATTCGATTGAGCGATGTCGGCGGCAAGATCGAAGCGCAGACCATAAACGGCAGCATCTTCATCGGGTGTGGAGCACCCTATCCGAAGGAAATCGACCTTGGCGCTGTGAACGGTGCTCTCGAACTAAGATTGCGCAAGTCCGATACGGCTCAGCCCGATGCTGTTATCACCGCCGATTCGATCAACGGACCCATTACCCTCACCGGCTCGACCAGCGTCCAGAATCTCAAAGCGAAGCGGCACCTCGAGACCACGCTGGGGGAAGGACGCGGGAAATACAGTCTCGACACCATTAACGGAGGCATCCGTATTGTACTTGAAGAGTGATCGGAAAGATCCTGACACCACCAACCGGCGGCTAATATCGTCGTAAGTTTTGGAAAGAGAGGTGATGCTCTGAGATCACCACCTGCAAAATAATCCAAAATTCTACGGAGCATAGATATGAATGTTCGCTTACAACTTTTTCTCATCGCTGCACTGCTTGCATTAGTCCCGCCCCTTTCTGCCGCCATCTTCACATTCAACCTTGACGGACAACAGGCCGGCACCAACTCTGAAGCGACCGGCATCGGCTTCGTCGGCTTCAACGAAGAAGACAACCACCTTGAGATTGTCGTCGAGCACACGTTGGAAAACGCTATAGCGGCTCACATCCATCGCGCCCGCGCGGGTCAGAATGGCGGCGTCGTCTTCCCGTTCGACTCACCTGCCAGCCCCATCCGGGCGACATGGGACAGTATGTCGGCGGCCGATATCGAAGCCCTTCTGGCCGGTGAACTCTATGTTAACATCCACTCCTCGGCTCATGCCGGCGGGGAGATTCGGGGTCAGATCGTCCCCTCGCTGAGCGATTCATTGCCGGGCTACACCTTCACCTTTATGATTCAAGCCTCTCAAGCCAATAGGGGCGAAGGGGTTGAGAGTGATGCTTCTGGCAGCGGTTTCGGGGTCTTGGCGGCGGGAGGCGAGTGGTTCTTTCTCTGGGTGACTCATGACGTCGAGAATGCGACTGCGATGCACGTCCATCAGGCGCCACCCGGCGAAAACGGCGGCGTCGTCCTGCCCTTTCCGAATGCCGACCAGGAGAGCGACGAATTTTTCTTCATGAATGGCGAACTAATCGACGCCCTCTGGGCCGGGAATCTCTACTTCAATATCCACTCCGAGGCTTATGCTGGAGGCGAGATAAGAGGGCAGATCGTCCAGAGCGTCTTCGACTTTGAGCCCGAAGTCACGTTTTCATTTGCTGCAGATGGAAGTCAGGCCAATGCCGGAGCCGGCACCGGCAGCGAAGCGATCGGGAAGTTCCTGACGCTGCTGAATCTCGAACGCAACACCGTGAAGATATTCGGCGAGCACAGCGTCGAGAATGCCACCGTGGCACATATCCACCGCGGCGCCCGGGGCGTCAACGGCGGGGTTGTCTTCCCCTTCCGCTCCGGGGCAAGTCCGATCAAAGAGTCGTGGCGCATCGATAGTGAGAATCTGATCGCTCTGGAAGCCGGCGAACTCTATGTTAACATCCACTCTGGAGCACATGCCGGCGGCGAGATTCGCGGGCAGATCGTTGATGTTGAAGACTTGGATTGGGCCAGTGTGGAGGTCGGGCTTGACGGCAGCCAGGCCAATGCCGGAGCTGGTGTCGAGACTGACGCTATGGGCTTCTTTGAAGTCCATCTCTCCCCCGACGGATCGATGGTCGGTGTTCGAGGTTTTCACGATGTTGACTTCACTACCGCCGCTCACATCCATCGCGGTGCTCCCAACGAGAACGGCCCGCCGATATTCACCCTCGAGAGTGGGTTCGGATCAGTGTTCGACGTCTGGTTCATCGGCGAAGAGGATCTGGCTGATCTTGTGGCAGGGAATCTCTACATTCAGGTCCACTCCCGGACCTTTGCCGGCGGCGAGATTCGCGGCCAGATTCCAGCCTTCGAGTCGGCTCCGCCTGAAGGCAGGATCGGCCTCCTGCCAAATAGGGTCGAACTCGAGACGCCCTATCCAAACCCCTTCAACAGCAGCACAACGATCACGTTTCGGGCTGGTAGTCTAACACCAGCACGTCTGACGGTTCACGACCTCGCCGGTCGGGAAATCGCCCGGCTCTACGATAGGGTTGCCTTCGGTCGCCAGACGGTCGTCTGGAATGCCGATGGTATGCCCTCGGGAACTTATTTCCTGCGGCTGCGGACGCCTTTCGGGGTCCAGAACGCTAAGGTGTTGCTGGTGCGGTAATTCTGTTCGACTACAGACCATCATTCACCGACTCATCATAATGCAAAGGGGCAGGCTCGCAAGAGCCTGCCCCTTTCAAATTACCTTGCCTGCTAACAGAGTTGACTTACCATTTCTTAAACCGCCAGACCGCCCAGAAGCCGACCGCCGAGAGCATCGCCAGCCCAATGATTATCCAGAACGCGTAGGTGAGCGTTGAAAGAGGGATGCGGACGTTCATCGAAAAGGCGCTCACTACCAGCGTCGGCACCATGATGCCGATGGTGATGATGTTGAGCGTCTTCATCAGGACGTTCAAGTTATTGCTGACGATGCTGACCCGGGCGTCCATCAGGTTGGCTAGAATGTTGGTTGCGATCTCGGCCTGCTTTAAACACTGGTCGTTGTCGATAAGGGTGTCTTCGAGGACCTCGATCTCCTCGTCGGTAAAGCCGGCTCGCGTGGCTTGCCGACGCAACCGCTCAAGGACGCCGTGGTTCGAGGTGAGCGCTTCGACATAATAGACGAGGCTCTTCTGCAGTGCAAAGAGATGGATGAGGTGCTGGTTCGAGAGCGCGGCGCTGATCTTATCTTCGAGTTCGTCGGCAATCTTCGATATGATCCGAAGGTGCTCGCGGAAGTGAGTGATCGTCCGGTTGATGATCTTTAGGAAGAGTCCAGCCGGGGTGATTGTACCGCCGGTCGAAAGCCCGTCGGGTATAGGAAGTTCGGTCGCGGATAGAAAGAGCAGGAAGTCGCGGAAAATAAACGCTCCGACCGAATTGACCTTGAAGAGGAACTGATCCTGTGCTATGTAAGTTGCAGGATGCTTATAGATCAAGGCGGTATGTTCAGGTTCAAACTCGAGGCGGGAGACTTCGTCAGGGTCGAGCGCCGAATGGAGGGTATGCTCGTCAAGGTGCAGTTCGCTGGTCAGATAGTGCCGTTCGGCATCGTCCGGCGTAGAGCAAATGATGCAGTTGAAGGGCGGCTCGTCAACCGGCTGGAGCCGTCGGTCGATGATACGATAGCGGCGGATCATTCCCGTCTCCGACGTTCATGAGGGATTGAACTTCACATGGTTGATAGAGTCAGGAGCGGCGAGTCCGCCTTATAGGGGCGGACTCGCTGGAGAGCAATATAGTCAACACCAGCAGGTGGCGCAAGCGCGCCTGCGGGCTATGACTCCTTGACGGCGCTGATCAGGTCCATCACCGCTTTCTTGCCATCGGAGAAGAACATCACCGCATTTTTGGCGGCGAAGAGCGGATTCGGAATGCCGGCAAAACCCGGCGAAAGGCTCCGCTTGATGACGACGACGTTCCGGCAGCGATCGACATCCAGGATCGGCATCCCGGCGATAGGCGAGTGGGGATCGGAGCGTGCTACCGGATTGACGGTGTCGTTGGCGCCGATGATGATGGCGACGTCGATCTCGGGCATCTCCGGGTTGATGTTGTCCATCTCGATCATCCGGTCGTAGGCGATGTTGGCTTCGGCGAGCAGGACGTTCATATGACCCGGCATCCGTCCGGCAACGGGATGAACGGCAAAGTCAACCCGCGTTCCGCGGGATTCGAGCAGATTGGCGAAGTCGCGAACCGCAAACTGCGCCTGAGCCACTGCCATCCCGTAGCCCGGAGCGATGATGACGCGGCGGGCGCCGTCGAGCAGCATCGCCACTTCCTCGGAACTTGCGGACTTCACTGTGGCATAGACCTCATCCGCTTTCGGGCCGGATGTCACCTCAGCACCAAAGCCGCCGAAGACGACGTTGGCCATCGAGCGGTTCATCGCTTTGCACATCACCTGGGTCAGGATCATCCCCGACGATCCGACCAGCGCCCCGGCAATGATCAGCCCGGTGTTGTTCAGGACGAATCCGGTCGCGCAGGCTGCAATGCCGGAATAGGAGTTGAGCAGGGTGATCACCACCGGCATATCGGCTCCACCGATAGGTATCACCAAAGTGATGCCCATGACGGACGCCAGAGCCACCAGGAACCAGTAGTTCCGCACCTGTTCGGGGTGCATCACCACCAGCACGCCGAGCACGATTGCAATCAGGGTCAGGACGGCGTTTGTTTGGTTGCGCGCCGGCAGCAGGACTGGCTTCTCGGTGATCACCCCCTGCAACTTGGCAAACGCCACCAGACTGCCCCAGAAAGTAACCGCGCCGATAAGCCCGGTTGCGACCGTCGCGATTGCCATTTGCATCGTAACCGGAGGAGTCTGCGGCTCGAGCGCTTCAAACAGCGCGGCACCCGCAACCAGAAGCGACGCCATCCCGCCAAAGCCGTTGAGAAGCGCGACCATTTGCGGCATTCCGGTCATTGGCGTTTTTGCCGCCAACGTTGCGCCCACACCCGCACCGACTACCATGCCCGCTATGATCACTTCGAAACTGAGGATCTGCCGGTCAAGCAGCGTCACGACGATCGCCAGCAGCATACCGATGCCGCTGATGAGGTTGCCGCGCACCGCCGTGCGGGGATGGGTCATCCCCTTGATGCCATAGACGAATAGTATTGCGGCGAGTAGATAGACAATCTTGATGACTGCGTCAAGAAGCGGAGGATTACTGGCCAGAGTCCCGGTCCCTGCGAACAGTCCGGAAGCGAAGAGGTGGTGCATCAATTGTCTCCCGACTTACGGAACATCTTCAGCATCCGGTGAGTCACCATGTAGCCGCCGACGACGTTGATCATGGCGAAGGTCACCGCCAAGAAGCCGAGTATCGTCGTCAGCAGGGTAAGTTTCGCTCCTGCTGAAATCAGAGCCCCCAGAATGGTGATTCCGGAGATCGCATTGGCTCCCGAGGTGAGAGGCGTATGCAGTATCGGCGGAACCTTCGTGATGACCTCGAAGCCCAGATAGGTCGCGAGGATAAAGATGGTGATTAAGGTAATGACTTCGGTTTGCATTTGAGTGCGAGAGTGTGATAGTGCGAAAGTCCAGTCTTGCGGTTTGGGATGCTGCCTGTGCCGCCTTATTCCGTCAGGTATCCGATTCGTCAAGTGTTCTTCTCGGCGGAACGCACATCTCCCCAGACTTTTATCCCTTGATTGCCTCGGCCACCTTCGGGTTGACGATCTCGCCCGACCGGATGACCATTGAGTCGCGGATGATCTCGTCCGGCTCGTCCAGGCGCAAATTGCCTTCCTTATTGAGGAGGTTCTTTAGGAATGCCTGGAGGTTCTTCGAGAACATCATGCTGGCGTGGTATGGCACGGTTGAGGGAAGATTGGTCGGTCCGAGGATGAGAACCGCACCATCGCGGACGTTCTCTTCGGGTCGGGTCAGTTCGCAGTTGCCGCCGGTCGCGGCTGCGAGATCGACGATAACCGAACCGGGAGCCATCGAACGGACTATATCGGCGGTGATAAGGACCGGTGCCTTGCGGCCCGGAATAGCGGCCGTCGTGATGACAACATCGGACTCCGCCACCACTCTGGCCATCAGTTCACGCTGCTTGCGGTAAAAAGACTCGTCCATCGACTTGGCGTAGCCACCTTCACCTTCGGCAGACTCGAGTTCCATCTCGACGAACTTGGCGCCGAGCGATTCGACCTGTTCCTTAACCGCCGGCCGGACGTCGTAGCCCTTGACGATTGCGCCAAGCCGCCGCGCCGTCGCGATGGCCTGCAGTCCGGCCACACCGGCGCCGATGACGAAGACCTTGGCGGGATTGACTGTCCCGGCAGCGGTGATCAACATCGGAAACATCCGCGGCAGTTCGGCCGCAGCCATCAAAACGGCTTTGTAACCGGCTATCGTCGCCATCGACGAGAGGATGTCCATCGCCTGTGCGCGGGTTATGCGAGGCAACAGTTCGAGGGCGAAAAGCGTTACACCGGCTTCCGCCAGCGCCTTCATCGCCTCCGGCGCTCCGAAGGGATCGGCCGCGCCGATCAGGATTTGATTGCGCTTAAGTTCGCTGGCAGCCGTGAACGCCGGCCGAACGGCAGTTATGATGTCGGAGCGGCCAAAGAGTTCGCTGCGGCTGACCAGTGCAGCGCCCTTTTGCTCATAGGCGGCATTCTGAAACCCGGCCGGTTCGCCGGCTCCCGTTTCGACGGCAATGCTAAAGCCTAATTTGGTCAGCGGGATTATGGCATCGGGAACGAGAGCCACGCGCCGTTCACCGGGCGCTGTCTCGCGAGGAACTCCAATCTGCATAAGTTTGGATTATAGAGATGATTTGAGAGTGCTATGGTTTCAAGTGCTCGAGTGCTCAAACGGGTTGAATGCTATAACATAACGACCGCTCGATTGGCAGTCTCCGAACTGCATTCCACATTTCGATTCGACATTTGCTTTTACTCGGCAAGAACTACGCCAGTAGGGTGTCTCAGCGCTGAAAGAGGAGTGCGGTTCCCAAAATAGCGATCACGGTCCCACCAATAGCACGCAGCGAGACCCACTCCTTACGAATCAGAATGACCCACGGGA
>VGIQ01000069.1 GCA_016867835.1 Calditrichota bacterium
CCGGCAGTCCGTGCCTCTCCCATTACCGGGAGCACTCTACTCGTCGGCGTATCGCTACGAACCCGGCGATCCAGTGCAGCAAGCGCTCTCCTCAAATGCCGGATCTGCTGCGAGCGCGATGCAAGTGGTGTCCGGAGAACTGCAGCAATTGGCGCGTGAGTTTCTGGAAGGAACGAGCGACCGGAGTCTAACTCCACAGGTTGAGCAAGAGTTAACCTCGGCGTCGCGAGAAGCAGCGGAACTCGCAATGGCGCTTACTATCTCACTGACTGCAGCGGATCCGAATCGGGTGCATTGGATCGATGTTCCACCGGAATCAAGGGACCCGGTGCGGATCAAATCGGCGCCGCTTGATGTGGCACCGATGCTGGCTCAGAATATCTTTGAGCGCCTGCAGAGTGTCATCTTCACATCCGCGACTCTATCGACTTCGAATGGCCCGGATGCATTTACTCACCTGTCCCGGCGGCTCGGTCTCGACCGGCTGCCTTCGGAGAGACTATTATCGGCGCAGTTTGGATCACCCTTCGACTTCGATAAGAACTGCCTAATCCTCTACCCGACCTTTGTTCCGTCTCCGCAGGATGATCGCGAAGGACATACTGATCTGGTCTCCAGCTTGCTCGCCGAAACCGCCATTGCGACGCATCGGGCTATTCTTGCGCTCTTCACATCCTACCGAGCGATGCGCGACGTTGAGCGGCGTCTCAAGCGGGAGCTGCTCGGCACCGAGATTGAACTTCTTGTCCAGTGGGGACGCGCCGACCGCGACCGGCTCTTACAACGATTTCGTAAGACGCGGGGAGGGATATTGCTCGGAACCGATTCGCTTTGGGAGGGGGTTGATCTGCCGGGTGAAGCGCTGGAAATGGTGATTGTAGCCAAGTTGCCGTTCGATGTGCCGGCGGATCCGGTGGTCGCAGCGAGGATCGATCAGATTCGCAGCGAAGGGCGGTCGCCCTTTCAAGAGTATCAGTTGCCGATGGCGATCCTGCGCACCCGACAGGGCGTCGGGCGGCTCATCCGCAGCAGCACCGACCGGGGAGTTGTCCTCTTCCTCGATCCACGGATCACAACCAAGGAATATGGCCGCAGGATTCGCAGTGCATTGCCGGGTCGGTCGGCGATGCCGCAGAACAGAGAGGAACTCATCTCCATTGTAAGCGAGTTCTTCGATTCCAGCAAAGATCGAAAAGGCGGGGACTGATGTTGATGCTTCGCTCGATGTTATCGTCATTGTTGGCCGTAGTGCTAATGGCATGTTCTCAAAAGATTCCGCTGGGAGAAGAATTCCTTACGAGCCTTGCAGACACGTTGGACGGAGCCGATGAACGTCTGGCCTTTCTGACCGACGGCGCTGGTGGATGGTACTTCGACAAGGTCAATCGATCGAGTGATGTCGCAGCACAGGGATGGCACTGGTTGGATCTGCATCTGCTATTAGGTTGGCAGATTGAGACCATTGACATGGTCAGGCTGGATGATGACTTGAAGCAGGCTATCGTCCATCCACTCTGGATTGAAAGACACTATGGATCGGGTTTAGTGGAGCGAGTAGAAGCACTTTATGGAGAAGCAGGACTAATCGTCACCCTGACCCTTCCCCGCCGGGATCGAGTCGTTATTAGGGACATTCCAGCACCTGCCATTGTCGTTGAAGCCCGACAATCGGAGCCGGGCTCGACACGATCGGCATCACATCCGGAATACCGACTTTGGCGCACGCCGGGGGACGACCTGTTGACAGGTCGGACGATTCGGTTCGCATACATTGCAGCCGGCGATTCCATAACCGGTCGGGAAAGGGGTCGAAGACTTCTGGATGGATTAGAGACCCTCTTCCTGCATCGGGATTCACTTTATTCAGCAGCGATGGAGCGGTTTGCCTTTAGGTGCGATGACAGGCGCATTGAACGCGCTGTCGGATGGGCGCAAACGAGTCTGCTAAAGAGTGTCGTCTATTATGATGGAAAGACCTATTTGCTTGCAGGGATGCCCCATTCGCCGTCTATGGAGAGTCGATTTGCGCTAATGTCATTGCCCGGCTTGGCATTGGTGAAAGGGAGCAGAAAATCGTGCGATGACATCATGCGAAGCATGCTGATGGTGTCTGATTCGACCACAGGCTTTCCCGACGGGGATGCACTTCCCGGACAAAGGAACAATTTACCTGCTCTGATCGGGCTATGGGCTTTGGAGCAAGAACGGTTGTCGCGTGACTATAGCGTGAGCGATACGACATTAGCCAGTAGATTGACCCTTGCAATGGCGCAGATTCTAGCCAGTCAACTTGATACGGCTGCTGTCCGATATGGACTATTCACTGGGGATTCGCCTTACTTCGATGTAGTCAAAGGTGACTCCATCTTCCAGGTCGATGTTCAGGCACTTTATGGGATTGCGCGGCGACACCTTTTGCGCTATGACCGATCGGGAACGCTGCCTGAAGCGTCATTGAGCGGCGTTCCGCGGTGGGAGTCTCCCGACATTCCACCGGTGGCTTTTGGGAGTGATGATCGGCAGTATATCATTCCGCTCACAATTGAAGCCGGCTTTGCGGCTTTCTGGCAATTGCCTCAGTCGAGGTCACTTCCGGCACTCACTTTCAACTCGATTCCGCCGCGCCGCAAAGGCGGTTTGACAACCTACAGGCTGACGCCGACCGGGATGCCAACACCGGCAATGGCTTACGCACTCGGCTGGCTCTATCCCGATCACCAGCGGCACAACCGGAATTTGCTTGAATATCTGGAGGGTGCCCAGATCATCGGGAACTATGGGATGAGAGTACCAAGTAGGGAGAGGGCTGAAATGGAGGCTGTCGAGTGGCATATCGATGAACTCTACGATCCCCCAACCGGAGATATGGTCTGGACTTCAGGCCGTTTAGCAGACATCTATAGACTTGATGGGCAAACGGACGCTATGATCGAGTTGTTCGATCGTCTATCAGGTGCGGTTTTGAGTGGACTGATCGGTGGACTGCCAACAATAGTTTATGACGAATCGGTCAAGCAATCTACGGGGGGATTTACCGATGACCAGTTCACTCTCGCCAATGCCGAATACTTGAGGTTGTTCATAGACGACATATGGGGGCTGCGCGCATCCGAGGGGCGACAGTTGACGTTTTCGCCCCGGTTACCCGAAGCATGGGGTAATGTGGCCTTGACCTTTTCGCTTAAAGGCTGCACCTTTTACCTTGAGCGACCAGCCGACGAGCATTGGCGCGTGACACTGTTGAGGGCGACCGAGCCGATTCCATTTAGTGTGGAGTTGATTATCGAAGACGGCAAGAGGGCGATCGGATCGCGACAATTGAACAACGGCGAGCGATATGCGATCGTCCCCTTCACGCGAGACAACGAGCACTGGAACCTCGACTTCAAGGAACCGGGAGGATTAGGCGAATGAGCCCCAAGCGAGAAGAGCAGATTGCTATAGGCATCGATTTGGGCGGAACCCGTCTGAAAGGCGGGATTATAACAAGATCCGGCAAAGTCGTTCGAGAGGTGATGGCTCCCAGCCGAGTGCAGGTTGGATATGAAACTGTCCTGGACGATCTGGTGGCCTTGACTGAAAACTTGCGAGAGATTGCCAAGGCAGAGTTAGAGAGACTGATACTGGCTCCTGCTATCGGATTGGGTGTTGCCGGACTTATGGAACAGAGTCGTAAGCGGGTAATTGCAGCGCCTAACTGCCCGGCTATTGTGGGACAATCTTTGGCATCAGACCTTGGGCGTCGCTTGAGCGCTCATGTGGTAATGGATAATGACGCCAATGTCGTCGCTATTGCCGAGGGTTTGTGCGGCGCAGCCAGAGGTTGCCAACACTACGTGGCAATCACCATCGGCACCGGTATCGGCGGCGCTATTGTGGTAGATGGACGCCTCCTGCGAGGCACCGACGGCGGCGGCGGTGAAATTGGGCACATTCCCATCTCGCGATACGGCCCGAAGTGTGGCTGCGGCTCACGCGGCTGCCTCGAGAGTTATATCGGACGCGCCAGCCTTGATCGCTATATTGAGAAGCACTATCCGGAATTCGCATGCAAAAGTTTGGTCGAGTTGGCACATCTGGCCAAGGGGCGGAATATCAAGGCTCGAGATTTCTATGCTTATATCGGCGAAACGTTGGGTGTTGCGCTGACAGGACTCGTCAATCTATTCAATCCGCAATGCATCGTCATCGGTGGTGGAGTTTCGGCAGCCGGGGAGTTGCTTTTGGGTCCGGCGCGTCGAGAGGTCGAGAGGCGTGCTTTTGCAACCTACCTGTCTTCGTTGAAAATCAGAGGAGCCAAACTTGGCAACTGGGCCGGGGTCGTGGGTGCGGCGATGATGGCTCTTGATGAGGGACCATAAAAGGATTGAGGCGAATTTTGATAAGTAGCGTAGAGCGAACAGGGCAGGCGTAACGCCTGCCCTGTTCGCATTCCTCGCCGGTTACCCGGATTTCTCAATCCACTACATACACCACTACTCCACGACCTCATAGTCGGCTTTAACCTCTTCCCCACCTGACTTGGCACCGGTCGAAGTCTTGCCGTCGCTGCTTGAAGCCTCTGCCCCCGGTGCCTCCTTCGAGACGCGCTCATACATCTTCGACGAAACCTCCTGCCAAATCTTGTCGAGGTCTTCTGATGCCGACCGAATGGGTTCTATGGCATCCGATTTAAGGGTCTCCTTCAAGCGGTCAACCGCGGCTTGAAGGCGCAGTTTCGACTCGGGATCGATCTTCTCGCCCAGTTCTTCGATCTGCTTCTCGGTCTGCCAGACCTGCTGGTCGGCACGATTGCGCAGATCGACCTGCTCGCGACGCTTCTTGTCTTCATCGGCATGCGACTTGGCATCAGACTTCATCCGCTCAATCTCCTCTGACGAGAGACCGGATGAAGCTTGGATCTTGATATTCTGCTCGCGACTGGTCGCCTTGTCTTTGGCAGTAACCGAGAGGATTCCGTTGGCGTCGATGTCAAAGGCGACGGCAATCTGGGGAATGCCGCGCGGAGCCGGCGGAATGCCGGTCAACTGGAATCTCCCGATCGTCTTGTTATCGATCGCCATCGAGCGCTCGCCCTGTAGAACATGGACATCGACCGTAGTCTGACTATCGGAAGCCGTGGAGAAGACTTCCTCGCGCCGAGTCGGAATAGTCGTATTGGCCGGGATGAGAACGGTCATCACGCCTCCAAGGGTTTCTATGCCAAGTGAGAGCGGCGTTACATCGAGCAGAACGATATCGGAGACATCACCGCCCAGCACTCCGCCTTGAATGGCAGCACCGACAGCGACGACTTCGTCCGGATTGACCGACCGGTTCGGCTCTTTGCCGAAGAATTGGCGGACGGCTTCGATCACCGCAGGCACCCGCGTCGAACCGCCAACGAGGATCACCTCGTCGATATCGGAAGACTTTAACTTTGCATCTTTCAGGGCATGACGGCAGGGCGTAATCGAGCGCTCGATCAGGTCGGCGACCAACTTCTCGAACTGCGTCCGGGTGATTGTCATGTCAAGGTGCTTCGGGCCGTCGGCAGTAGCGGTGATGAACGGGAGATTGACCTGCGTCTGATTCGCGGACGAGAGTTCAATCTTGGCTTTCTCGCAGGCTTCCTTTAGACGCTGAAGAGCCATCGGATCCTTGCGGAGATCGACACCTTCGGCCTTCCTGAACTCATCGGCAACATAGTCGATCAGCCGCTGATCGAAGTCGTCGCCGCCGAGGTGCGTATCGCCGTTGGTCGAGCGAACCTCAAAGACACCTTCACCTATTTCGAGGATTGAGATGTCGAACGTCCCGCCTCCAAGGTCATAGACGGCAATGGTCTCGTCTCTCTTCTTATCAAGGCCATATGCAAGGGCAGCAGCGGTCGGCTCGTTGATGATCCGTTCGACTTTTAGACCGGCAATTTCACCGGCATCTTTGGTAGCCTGACGTTGCGCATCGTTGAAGTAAGCCGGGACGGTGATCACTGCGCGAGTCACCTTTTCGCCGAGATAATCCTCCGCAGACTGCTTCATCTTCTGCAGAATCATTGCCGAAATCTCGGGTGGCGGATAGACTTGATCGTCGATCTTGACCCGTGCCAGATTGCCGTCGCCCTTGACGACCGCGTAAGGGACGATGCTCCGCTCGTGATCGACTTCATCGTGAGCGCGGCCCATGAAGCGCTTGATTGAGTAGATCGTCCGCTTGGGGTTGGTCACGGCTTGACGCTTGGCGGGACCGCCGACGAGCCTTTCGCCGTTCTTGGCAAAAGCGACGATGGAGGGCGTCGTTCGCCCGCCTTCGCTATTGGGGATGACGACCGGTTGGCCGCCCTCCATAACCGCGACACAGGAGTTGGTGGTGCCGAGGTCGATTCCGATGATCTTATTGGTCATCTTGAGTTAGACTGAATGCGTCGTGTAGTTAAAGATGTTGTTTATTTGTTCCAGGCATCGAGTCGCGGCTCTCAACGCCAGGTGTAGCAGTCGTAAATCAACTGCTGGGCAGTCGTAACAAACTCCGGGGTTCGGGCGTCGAAGAGAAGTTCCGCTACGGCTTCCGGTTTCAGAATGCAGGCGTGATCTTCGAAGCGGAGTCCCTTCAAATAGGTCAGGTGCATGAACTCCAGCACCTGATCGACGTCATCGACGGCCGTCGTGAGGTAACTTGAGAGAACATCGTTGACCCTCTTTGCCACGCCGTCGATCTTGAAGCAATAGGCGATGTTGAGCGTGTAGAGCAGTTTGACGATTTGGGATTCGCTGATGTTCCATTCGCGCTCGTAAGCGAAGTCTATCAGCATATCGACCATATCGTCGCCGAGCATACCACTGTCGCCGCGAGCCAGCAGCGTCTCCCAAAGGTGCCGGACGATCGGCTCGCGGAACTTCCAGGGAATCCAGGCGACCCGCTTGCGCTCCAGGAGGATGCGGTAACTCTTTACCGACTCTTCGATTGTCAAGTAGTTTAGACCCTGGCCAAGTTGAGGCTTTGGCTTCGCTTCGGCGCTCGGCACATCGAGGCTGAAGTCGCCTATTCCCGACTCAGGTTTGACAATAAGCACCAGTTTGCGCTTGTAGCCTTCTTCAACAAACTCCTTGAAGGAATTGAAACCGAGGGTAATCAGGTCGAAACTGGGCATCAACTGGCGCATTACGGTGTTGACGTGCCCGCCGATAGCCGGTCCGCCACGTCGTTTGACGGCAATGATAGCGTCGGCGAGGGTTTGAAAGGCCTTTCCGCGCTCCTTCTCGAGCAGGGTGGCGACATCCTCCTCAACAGGTGCAACAGCAGTTCCGGGAGCGGCGGGTTGCTCGGCAATCTTCTGGGGCAGCAGTTTTAAGGTGTCATAGGCAATGTAAACGTCGCATATCTGCTGCAAAACTGAACTTGCGGCTTCATCGATGCAGATGCAGATTACCTCCTTACCCTGACGGCGAAGCGCCTGCACTAACGGAACGAAATCGCGATCTCCTGAAGCCAGAACAATCGCCTGGGCTGAAATCGACGATCGACAATGCTCAAGAACATCGACGGTCAACTGCATATCGGCGGTGTTCTTGCCGCGCTGGTCAGAATGGAGTTGGGACATCTCGATGCCGAACGAGTTGAACTCCCGGATGTAGTCGCGACAGGGGAGATAGCCCCAATCGCCATACGCCCGGGAGAGCATCAAGACACCTTGCTCGCGCACCCTCCGGATGATGCTTTCGAGATTTAGCCGCTCAAGTTTGTTTTCAAGCGGTCGGATCAGGTTTTCGGCATCAATGAAGAGCGCCACCCTCTTTTCATGGTTTTCGGCGGGCATCTAACCTCCTTGGTTCTATGGATGGTCGTCACCCGCCATGGCTCATCAGAACGGCTTCATCGCCGCGATTTCGGCAGAGATGAAGAGGTCTTCAAGCCGGCTGCCGGGGCTCCACTCCTTGATGAGGTCCCGACTCGAGTCTTTGGGGGTGACACTAATTGATACGAAGCCGCGGTCTCTAAGTCCGCTTTCCCATTGCGATCGCGGCAGGGCACCGGCGGCGCAACTCGACCACAGGTTAGTGTCGCTGCGGACTTCCTCAGGCACATCGCCGGTCGCTACGACATCGGCGATGGCGATTCGGCCGCCGGGCTTAAGGACGCGGAACATCTCCGCCATTACGACACCCTTGTCGGGTGTCAAGTTGATGACGCAGTTGGAAATGATCACATCGACGGCGTTCGACTCGACGGGGAGATGTTCGATTTCGCCGAGCCGGAACTCGACATTGCCGTAGTTGCCGCGATCGGCGTTTTGACGCGCCTTGGCGATCATTTCGGGGGTCATATCGACACCGATGACCCGCCCCCTTGAACCAACCTTTCGTGCTGCCAGGAAGCAATCGAATCCGGCACCACTGCCAAGGTCAAGAACAACCTCACCCTCGGACAAACCGGCAATCGCCGTCGGATTGCCGCAGCCGAGTCCAAGGTTAGACTCCTCGGGAACAACTTCGATTTCGGCTGTCGAATAGCCCATCAGTCCGGCCTGACGGTCGGCCGTCGCGTCGTCACAGCATGAGGTCCCGCAGCCGCAGGAGGTCTGCTTTCCGGTGGCGATACGGGCATAATGACGGCGCACTTCGCTCTGAATGTCTGCGTTGGGTAGCATGGTCCTTGACCAATAAGTGGATAATGACTTATTGCAAGGACGATGCCAGTTCCTTCAAGCACGAATCGAGCAATGGTAGTTTCCACCGTCTGCCATAATGGCCGATAGTGTCAGACAAGCCGATCATTCTGGCAGACAAATGGACTTTCTACCGGATTAGGATCGACTGGCTACACCAATCCCTACTGGTGACCAGCGGGCGGTTAGACCGAGCGAGATGGCGCCGTTCTTCTGATAGAGTAATGCCAAACCGGGCGAAAAGGCTCTCCAGTGCAGGACGCCCGGGAAAATGTTCAACCGGGCGAGATAGGCTCGCGGGCCTCCGAAGATGAGCGACGCCAGTAGCGATCCGTTGCGGTCGTAGAAAAGACCTCCAGCCCAGACTAACTTCGTCGTCAGTTTGCGTGAGCCGTTGAGCGAATCGACATCGACCAGGCGGGATGCGATAAGGCCGAGGGCTGCCGAGAGGTCGTCCGCTTCATTCAGGCGCTTGGATAGCCCTCCCATCCCCTCGATGCCGGAAAAATAGAAGAGCCGCCAGGACTCCAGTCCTGGAAGAGCGACCTTGTAGGAGAACTTTTGACCGCTGTTCCGAAGCGAGTTGTCCTGCGGAAGGTAAAAGGGTTGAAATGACCAGTCGCGCAGACCCATTCGGTCGGCGAAGAAGCCGGGAACTCCAGGTATGCTGAAAAGAACGACACCGAGGGGATCGAAGATCAATAGGTCGGCTATGGGATCGGTATTGGGGCCCTTAAAGTCGCCATTCTCGACGGCCTCATTGAGAAGACGCTGCCCGGCAACGGTGAGCACCGCCAGGGTTCGCGGGTAATTCCAGTGATGCGCTTCATACCATTCGGCAAGCATCACGTAAGTCATCCCTCCACCGATCAGGTGGAGTTTATAGTTAGGCACATATTGGGCGTCGTCAGTGTGGAAGCTGAGCGGTATGACCTCGTTGGTCCAAAAGCGTCTCCAACCATAGGCGTCAATGGCTCGCGCCGGATTGCGAAGATTGTCGAAGACATTTCGAAAGCCGGATCCGATATGCTGAGCCGCAAGGACGTTGTTCCGGTTGGTTACCTGCAGAATGTCGAACGAGGCATTTAGCGTTACCGACAGTGGATTGTATAGGCTCTCGGTTCCATAAGGATAGTTATGGTAGAAATGGGGAGCGGCCGTCAGGCAAGCGGGTAAGCAGACCAGGAGTATCGCATGGGCGACGGACCGTCGAGTGTCGAACAAGGTTCGCAGAATCAAAACGGACCTGCCGATATCTGTGCCGACGTTCGTTCGGTATGATGTTTGGAGGCGGCATTTGCGATAAGCGAGACGGCAGCCTCTATGTGACTAGGGCTGGTGAATTCCGCTACTGCTGAAACGACATTCCTCAAGTCCGTCAGCGATGCGCCGAGGTGGAGCGCACCGATAGCGTGGCTTAGGAGTTGTCGAGGTCGGTTCTTGATGATCAGCATTGCGATGACGCAGAGTTCCCGCTCGACAACCGGCAGATTGGGTCGCGAAAGGACCTTGCCATATCCCTCGATGATCATCGCGTCGAGCAGTTCCGGGGCGATGGCAGCAAGCTGACCCATCAATGGATCATACTTCTCACCATAGACTGCGCGGCAAAGCGCTTCGCCGCGCCGACGCCAATGCGCGAGGTTGTCTTCCGAATAGCGTATGACGTCCGATGCCGGTTGGCTCAACTCGCTAGTGGATAGGACTTCCCATAGCAGACGGTAGCCCTCAAGGGCAGTCGGGAAGCCGTCGAAGAGGTAGGAAGTGAGTATGATTTCGCGGAGGTCAGAGGTGGAAACGCCGCCTTCAAAGGCTTCGCGCAAGACCGCGCGAACCGTCTCGTCGATGCTGCCGACCAGCGCACCGGCGCAGCGACAAAGAAGCATCCGGCGTGTCATCACAACGTCCGGTCGCAGGAATCCGCCCTTTGCTCTATCGAACTACTTGGGAATAAGCCCTTTGCAAACCTTGATCTGATGCTCGGCGATGTCGCGCCAGTTGCGGTCATTCTTGGCTTGCTCAAAGGCGATGATGGCGTCAGACTTGCGGCCCAGGCTCATTAGCGCAAAGCCCTTCTCATACCAGGCAGCAGCGAGGGTGCGGTCGAGCGATAGAGCCTTCTCGGCCGCCTCGAGGGCTCCGGCGTGATTGCCTTTCTTGTTGCGCAATTCGGCGATAAAATGGTGGGTCCTGGCATCGCGAGGCTTGATCCCGGCGGCGGTTTGGAAGGCCTCCAAGGCCTCATCGTTGCGGCCTAATTCCTTAAGTGCACGGCCAAGTCCGGTCCATGAGTCGTCGTGCTTGGAATCGACCTCGACCGCCTGCCGGTAGAAGGTCTCGGCTTCCTTGTAGCGCGCCGCACGCAGGTGAACATTGCCGATGCCAAAGTAAGCCTTCACTTCCTTGTCATCGGTCTCGAGAGCCTTCTTGTAATTGGCGAGAGCGTCGGTATCTTCACGCAAACGTTCGGCAATGTTGCCGAGCGCAATGTAGGCTGCGGTGTAGTTGCCATTGAACTTGACAGCGTTCTGGAAGGCGGCTCGGGCTTCAGAGTCCTTTTTAAGTTTCAGGTAACCATAGCCGAGGTTGTAATAGACCTGGGCGTTAGTGCGGTCGAGTTCGAGCGACTTCTGGTAACTGGCAACTGCATCCGGAAAGCGGCCGGCCTGCAAATGCCCGTTGCCTTCGTTGAAGTAGGCAATGGCTTTGGCGCGGGTTTCTTTATCGCCCTGCAGTTCGGTTTTGAGTTGGGATACTTCTCCGGCGACCTTTTCCCACTCCTTACGAAGCGATTCGTAAGCCGCGTTGTCGCCTTTGTCGGAGGCTTCCTGCAGCCGGGTGTTGAGCGATTCGAGTTGCGACAGTTTCTTCTCGAGTTCAAGTTCGAGTTTTTCGGCTCGTAGTAGTCCCGACGGGAGAATAAAGAACAAGGTCAGCAGCGCTGCAATGAACCTGCCGATACCCCGCTGTGCAGTTGTAGAAGGCAAACCGTTCACTTCAGATGGATTAGGGTTTGTTGATGATATAGTGGCCCGAGTCGCAGCGAGAGGCTGTAAAGACCGGACGGCAATCGACTTCCGGGAAAGACGAGGGTGTGGCTTCCTGCACTTTGATGATGAAGTTCGGCGCGGTGCACCTCGCGACCCGTCAAATCGACAAGTGTTACGAATCCCGAGCCTGCAAAAGGCAAGGTGTAGTCGATTCGGGTGGCATTGTTGAAGGGATTGGGAAAGGCCGGTGAGACTGACCAGTCCGCCGGGAGTTCGGCCCGCGGCGCCGCAGCGCCGATCACGCTGAATGACCAGGTGTGATCCGTCCGGCCTTCGTAGAGGTTGTCATCTACGACGACACGAACCACAAAGGCGCCATCCTGCGGAAAGGCACGTTGAAAGGTCCGGTTGTTGCCGACCGCTCCACCGTTCAAATACCAGTAGTAGCGCAGGGCGTCGCCGTCGTCGTCTTCTGCAGTAACCGAAAAGGTGATAAGGCTGTCGCCCGATACGCTAATGAGCGTGTCAGGCTCCCAGTCGGTAAGGCGGGGTGGGCGGTTCTGATTGAAGAAACCGGCACCTATATCGCGACGGGTGCCGTCAGGATCGTAGCCGGTCGCCGGATCGCCGGCATCGATGACGTCCGAGCCTTCTCCTGGACGGAAGTCGAAATGCGCCGGATCGACGAGTCGGGGATCGGCAGAAATATCGTTCGCGCCAGCCTCGATGCCGTCGTAGTCGCGATTGTTCGCCCAGAAGTCGTTATAGCGTAAGAGCGCCTGGCTGCGATCGTTCAGGATGCCGCTCATGCGGTTCTGGACGACCAGATTGTTGGTCAAGGTGGCGGTCGAACCGCTGGCGAGTAGAATGCCATATTGGCCGTTCGACAGCGAGGTGTTGTTGAGCAGGTTTAGGCTCTGGCTGTTGTAGAGATAGAATCCGGGGCCGGTGGCTTGATAAGCGACGCAACGTTCCATTCGGACGGCATTCGACTGCCAGACTGAGAAAGCGCGAGTGCGCGCGTTGGCGATGACCGTTCTTTCGATTACCGAATTGGGAGCAGCATTCAGGTAGATACCGGCGTCGGTGGTGTTGTCAATGAAGCAGTTCGACACATTGACAACCGAGTTCTCGTCGGCGCCGATGCCAAAGCGAGTGCAGTTGAAAATGGTCGAGTTGGTGATGGTGGCAATGCTGCGTTCGGTGGCGGCGATGCCGTTGCCATTATCGGTGATGTTCGAAATCAGACAGTCGGCGATCTGTGGTCGGGAGCGGACCGAACGGATCCCGGCATTCTGGCAGCCGTAGAACCTGCTGTTGGCGATGCGCGGGTTGGCATCGGTCGCTTCGACACCGCGATAGGCGTGCGCCAAGGTTACATAGCGCAAAATCGTCCCGTCGGTCAAAGCGCCGGTAATGTAGATGGCTCGCCATGCACCCGGCTGTCCCGAATCGGAGAAGAATCGGATCGAGTCATTCACAGTCCCTATGGCCTGAAGAACACCGGAGACATCGAAACGGAAGTTTCCGGCGAACCGGACCACAACGCCCGGCTCGATAGTCAAGGTCTCGTTCGCGCCGACACTGACATTGCCGATGACGATGTAAGGACTTTGGGCGACTGTCCACTGGCCACGGACAGGGCCGGTTACGCGCGTTTCGGCTAGCCCATTCAAGGCTGAAATTAGGAGCAGCGCCAAGACCGACAGATGTCCAAGTGATCTCATTGCAGGCACCTCAGATGAAGATTGCGTGGTTGATATGTGCCATAAGACTTGATGGTAACTCGCTTCAAGGTCGTTTGCTGCCAGTAGATGCTGCACCGGACGGAGCGAATACCGGGGCTATTTCCCTATCAGCCAGGCGATGGAGAAGGATCTTAAGCCAGTCAGCCCCTAAAAGAAGTTTGTCGGGGTCGATCCTATCCGGCGTGTCGGTTGTCCGATGATAGTCCGAATGAAAGCCGCTGAAAATATGCAGAGTTGGAATCCTCGCTGCGTGAAACGGCGCTGCATCGCCAAAGTGACGAAAGGCGTCGGTCGGCTTGATTTCGGGATAAAGCCCGGCGACTTCTCGAGCAGATGACTTCAGTTCTTCGCCCAACTCGGGTGAATGCGATGAGTAGTAAGCGGCAAGAAATCCAAAAGGAGCCGCAGAGGGATCCTTGCCCGCATCGCTCATTGCAGCGAAACCTCGCCGCCCGACCATGTCGAGGTTGACCATCGCTCGCAACTTGCGACCTTGCGACTCAAGTTGGCGCACGAAGTGGGTCGATCCTAAAAGGCCGTCCTCTTCACAGGTGAAAGCAACAAAGAGAATGCCGCATCCGGCCGGAGGTGCCGATAGCGCAATACGCCGTGCTGCCTCAAGCAGGACGGCGATGCCGCTTGCATTGTCATCTGCACCTGGATAGTAGGTACTGCCTTCCGGGCCGAGATGGTCGTAGTGCGCTCCGACGACAACGACTTCTTTACCATCTCCGATCAGACCGGCGATATTGGCAGAGGACGCTATCGCAGTTTCTTTGAACATCAGATCGAACTGAATTCTCGTTGGCAAGGCAGAGAAGCCATCCTCACGAACTCGCAAGATGGTATCTGCTCCCAGATTGTCATCAACAGTCGGGACTGCCCATAAAGCCTTGCGAAAGTCATCGTTCCTAACGTAAACCACAGGGAAGTCCGGTGTCGCATTGGGGAGGTCATACAATGTTTTGCCGAGGTCTTTGAATCGGTCGCGTAAGTCGAGGCGTTCGCGCAAGGGTTCGGCTTGTTCATCGACCAACACGATGAGCATGGCGGCACCGGCGCGCTGGGCTGCTGCCGCCTTGTAAGCCGGATTTGCTTTCATTCCGACATGTTCCTTCGGCAAATCGGCACCGTCATGAACGACCGCCGCTTCACCCGACTGCAATCCGTCGAAGTCGTTGCGTCCGATTTCGGGCATAACGATGCCAAAGCCGCAAAGCCGGGTCGTAGAAATGAGCGAAACGTCCGCAATACGCCGCGGCGCGACGAAGAAGTCGTCTCCCCAACGCAACTCCTGCCAGCCGGCTCGGGATTCATATGCAAGCCGAGCGCCATTTGCGGTGTCGAATCGGGCGCTGACGAGCGGCACATCCTGAAGATATGACCCGGCGAATGCCGGCTTCAGGTCGATACCAGCAAATTGCACCTCAAGCCACCTCGCGACGCTGTCAGCCATAGGCCCGGGAGCATCGCGGCCGGCCAGTTCCGGCATCGAAAGATAGGCGATCGTCTCCATCATCCTTGCAGCGGCATCTCTATTCGACACGGCGCCTGCAGCGTCCGGAAAGCCGATTAGGAGACCTGCAACTGCAAGTTCTACGGCAAACAGAATGGCAGTTGGCAGTTGCTTCAATCCTACTTGTTGGTGGTTATCTTTAATTGTATTGTCTTGTCAACGTGTTTACTATCAAGCAGCTTTTGGAGCCGCGATAAGTCGTTCTGCTGGGGTGCAGCCGTTTAGTCTATAGCCCTGATGCGGGCGGTTACAGTTATACTCGTTCATGAACCTGTCCAGGTCACTCTGGAGCTGTTC
>VGIQ01000070.1 GCA_016867835.1 Calditrichota bacterium
AACGGGTCGAAGCCCTCCATATCGACGTTGAAGCCACCGAAACCGCCGCCAAACTGCGGCCCATTATGGCCGTAACGGTCGTATTGGGCGCGTTTTGTGTCGTCGGTCAGGACTGCGTAAGCCTCGCCGATCTCCTTAAACTTCTCTTCGGCGCTCTTATCCCCCGGATTACGATCGGGGTGATACTGCATCGCCAACTTACGATAGGCCTTTCTTATCTCATCTGCGGAAGCGCTTTTCGGAATGCCGAGGAGATCGTAGTAGTCGTTCTTAGCCAACCGCTGGAGCCTCAACTTCTGCAACGTTGTTCACAACAACCCGGGAGTGCCGGATCACCCGGTCTCCGAGCCGGTAGCCGGTCTGCGCCTCGGCGAGGATCGCACCCGAGGGTTGGGATGGGTCAGTCATTTCGGCAACAGCCTCGTGGAGATTGGCATCGAAAAGCGCGTTCCCGGCCGGTATGGGCTGAAGCCCTTCGCTTTCAAGGACTCCGTAAAACTTACGCCGGATCAACCCGGCCGCGCTGATAACCGATGCGGCATCGACTTTTGCCGGGTCCTGCCCCAGGAGGCGGTCAAAGTCATCGAGCGACGGCAGCAGTGCGCGGATGATGCGCTCCCCGGCGGTCTGGACGACGGTGCGATACTCCGCCGCGGTGCGCTTGCGAAAATTGTCATATTCGGCGGCGAGTCGGAGCCGTTTATCACGCTCATCGGCGAGGGTGGTACTTAAAGTCGTAACCTCCGCTTCGAGCGCGGCGATCTTGCGTCGCACCCGGCCTCGGGCAGTGGCTGGTGGCTCTGCATCCGGAGGCACGATGGGGTCGGGATGTGAGGTGGTGGTTTCTGTTCCTTTGGTCATGCACTAAGGTCGAGATGAGCCATTCCCGCTATTCGGGTCTATCATTTCAATATAATGCAGGAACCGGGCAGGCGAAAGGGGGGTAGGCGAGGTGTTGGCTTCGATGCTTGAAGGACGATCTTCGAGGATGCAGAAAGAGAGGGGATTCTATGCGCTGTTGTTACGATAAACAAGTCTGTGGATAGCCCCCCCTTTAATCCCCCTCCTGCTATGCAGGAGGGGGTGCAAGTGGCTTCCTTCCCTGATTGTAGTGGGGGATAAATCGTTCTACCCCCTGCTCTGTAGGGAGGTAGATTGGCTGGAGTATTATGATTGGTACTCCTGCTCTCTAAACCCTCCATTCCTCCCGTTTAACTTCAATCGCCTCAACCTCCTCCTCTGCCCTTGGATGGTGGTGCTTCCACTCGTCCTTCGACATCCGCCCCGTGAGCCAGGTCCAACTCATCGGATATTCCTTGGGCAGGAAGATGGTGAAGAAGAAATGCCAGATCACAATTGCCGAAACCGCCAGGATCGCTTCGTAGAAATGGATCACTTCGCAGACCCGCACCACCCAGGCCGGCAGCCAGCCGGTCGCCAACGCCGGGAACCATAAGATTAACCCGGTCAGCGTCATCACCACGGTCCCCCAGATAAGAGCCCAATATTCTGCCTTTTGGGTGTAGTCAAAATGCCCGAACCGGGGCGGATGTTCCCGCAGTCTTAAGTAATAAGCCAGATTCCCCAACGCTTCGCCAATGTCGCTGAATTTTGGGAACATGGCGAGCAGAAGCATCCGGCCGCGCCGGGTTGCGATCATATACCAAACATGGTAGATGGATGCTGCGACCATCGCCACCGCCAGCGACCGGTGAATTAGGCGGCGGACTTCCTCCGACATCCCGAGTTCCTTCAGAACGTGCACCCACCACTGGTCGGGATAGCGCAGCGCAAAACCGGTAATGGCGAGTCCAGAGAAAGTAACTGCCAGCAGAATATGCTGCCAAATCTCGGACTTGGTCATGCGGACGACATAATCGGCCTCAAGGTGCCGGCGCTTATGAACGCCTAACTCACGTATGAATATCACCAGATTATGGAGGAACATCCCCCCCAGGAGCAGCACGATGAGCCAGATATAGATCACCCGCACCCAGTCGTGGATCATCATCCGGTCGCGCGCCAGGATGTGCGTATAAGAGGCTGCGAACTCGGCATTGGAGTTGGGATGGCACCGGGCGCAGGTGGCGACGACGTTCTCCTTGTGCGTCGAAGAGGTTGGATCGAGCGAGGCACGAATGTCATGTGTATTATGGCAGTCGGTGCAGGTCGCGACGTTGCGCGCGCCGCGCTTGATAGCCCAGGAGTGATAACTATCCTCGTAGGACTCGATTACCCGGAGCGGCAGGCCGTAGCGCGCTGCCATAGCCGGATCTTCGTGGCATTTGCCGCAGGTTTGAAGCGCCTGATTGGCAGGGCTGAGCGACGAGTTCTCGTCGTGCACCGGGCGGATCAGATGCTCCTCGTGACATTCGGTGCAGCCGGGAGCATGTTTGATGCCGAGTGCTAACGCCCGGCCGTGGATCGAGCCGACGAAATCCGTCGTCTCGACGGGATGGCATTTACCACAAGTCGCCGAGATATTCTGCCGGTTGATATGGCTCCCAGGATCGGAAGCACTCTGCATCCGGTGAGTGCCATGGCAGTCGGTGCAAACCGCCGGATGATGGTCGTTATCGTCGCGCTTGCCGTGCACCGAACCCATATAGGAGGGCAGGCTGATCGGCAGCCGAACGTAATCTGCCGTAACGACGCTCGCGTCCGAATGACAAATGCCACAGGTCGCCGGAATGTTATCCCGATAGACGGGACTAAGATGGTCGCTCGGAGCGCGCACCCGATGCCCGCCGTGGCAGTCGGCACAGGTCGCTGCCGTTCGGTCGCCGTGAAGCCGTGCCAGCCGGTGAGCGCTGGTTCGATAGCCCGATTCGACTACCACATGGCAGGCTCCGCAGCCGAAATTCTCGCGCTCGGCGGCGTCGATTACCTGATGGATTCGGTGGCAGGAGAGGCAGTTCATCCGCTCCTGCTTCAAGAGCGGCTCGTGGACGGTGCCGATGAACTGTTGACGATAGCCGCTATGGCAGGTATTGCAGGCTTCGAGGACTCCGGTGTCGAGGTGCGGCTTGTGGGTAGCGTGGACGTCGTGGCACGAGGCACATGATATAGTCGAGCCTTCGCGGGAGAATGCCTGCTTATGCTCACCCTGGCTCACCTCTTTCATCGAGCCGGGATGGCAGGCTTCACAGAGCCGGTTGACAGCCCCTGCAGAGGGCGGCAAGGCTTGCGAGTGAGTAGGATGGCATCCGACGCAGCCGGGGCTTTCCTTACCGCGTGAAGCAGCCTCTGCATGGACCCCGCGATCGTAGCGCTCGGTTTCGGCGTTATGGCATCTTCGGCAGGCAATCTCCGAGTCCCGCTCGGTCAGAGGCGCGATGCGATGGGGACTTCCGCTTGCGCTATGACAGGATATGCAGTTCGGCGCATCGGTATGGCCGGTCGCCTGCGCCCGACCGTGAAACGACTTGCCGAACGTCGAAGTCGCCGGCTGGTGGCAGTTGGAGCAATCGACCGGTCGGTAGGCGGCGTAATGGGGGATCTCATCGAAGTCGCCGGGCTGGGTGTGGCAGTCGCGGCACGAGCGCTCGCGGTGAATCGAAGCAGCATAGTGCTTGGTTTCGACCGCGACCAACTTGCCGGAGGCAGACTTTAGGGTCGGATCATCGTGGCAGATTAGGCACTCGTCGTTCGCAGCGGCGATCTGGCCTGGCACGATGGCCAACAGCATAAGTGTCAAGAGAACCACGAGGGTTGTTTGACGCCCTTCTGCGCCTATCCGCACAGACTGAACGGGAACCGAGGGGGGCATTATGGACGCGTGGAGATGGTTCGTTGGATTTCCAACAAGTCAATGTGCAATTCCCGTGCCCACAGTCCTATCCGATTAGTCCATTCCTAAATGTCGGGCTTTATCCTGCGCTCAAAGAGCCGACGCGCCGCCTTCAAAATCCTTGCACCTTAAGAGCCTCCGGCAAGCAGATTTCCATCAAACGTGAAAAGCGTCCGGTCGCGCCGTTTGCGAATCTCATAGGCTCGTTCGACCAAACGGTCGATCAGGTCGGCAAACGATTTGCCCCGCGGTTCCCATAAGTAGTAGGCGAACGACCCCGGTATGTTATTGATCTCGTTTATGTAAATTGCACCGCCGGGGGCGATGAGAAAGTCTATCCGCGCGACGCCTCCGGCTCCGGTGGCGAGAAACGTCCGAACGGCTAAATCGCGAACTTTATCGGCTAACTCGTCCGGCAGCGGCGCGGGGATAATGCGCTTCTGTCCGGCCATGCCCTCCCCCGACTTGCCGCCCTTGCCCTTGCTGCCGCCCTTATACTTATCCTCGAATGATAGAAGGGGATGCTCCTTTACGACTTGCTCGATCTCTGAAGCCACCGGCGGATCGCCATCGACGACGCTGCAGTTGACTTCGGCCGCGTCCCGTAGTGCCGGTTCCACGAGCACCCGGGAGCCGAACCTGAACGCTAGATCGAGTGCTCGCTTAAGAGTGTCCCGGTCCTGGACCAGCGATACGCCGACGCTCGATCCGAGCCGCGCCGGTTTGACGAAATAAGGGTATTCGCCCAGAGCCTCAGTTTGTCCAGACGTTATGCCGCTTTCAGCATCGCGCTCCCGGCGATCGATGATGACACCGGGCAAGGTTGGCAGACCAGCTTCCCCAAGGAGGGCTTTGGTTGTTATCTTGTCCATTCCGGCTGACGAACCGGCCACGTCCGACCCGGCGTAGGGGACTCCAGCCATATCGAGCAGTCCCTGTAACGAGCCGTCTTCGCCGAATGTGCCATGGGTCGCCGGGAGAACGCAGTCGATGGTCCATACCCTGCGTGCCCGAAGCGTCGGCGCGTGAGCTTCGATGAGCCGCAATTTTCCGACGGTCGCGTCCGGTGCCGGAAGGACCTGCGTCAACCTGCTCAGCGCCGGGTGATCGACGCGAAAGAAAGCGATGTCAGCCATCGCTTCGCCGACATACCATACATTGTCCCGACCCAGATAGACCGGGAGAAGATCGTAATTCTCCCGCCGGGCCGCTTCAAGCGCCTGAAAACCGGTGATGATGGAGACTTCGTGTTCGACGGAGCGTCCGCCGAAGAGTATAGCCAGAGTGATGCGATTCATAGTAAGTGCTCGAGTGCTCAAGCGCTCGAGTGCCCGTTATAGGTTGCGAGAGAATGAGGGAGAACATTGTCGTCGGATATCCTGACAGCCCTCAGAACTACTTGACCGGAACGACCGGAGTGCTTATAATGTAAGGTTAGGCAAACAAGCCGTCAAGGAGTGCCTATGACCCTTTCCCGGTAACCCATTTTACAAGGATTCAATGCCTCACGTCAAGATTCGCGATGGCGAACCGTTCGAGCGTGGTTTTAGACGGTTCACCAAACTGTGCGAGAAGTGCGGACTCCTTTCGGAAATCCGCCGGCACCAGCGATTTGTGAAGCCGTCGGAGGCCCGCAAGCGCAAGTCTGCTTCGGCCCGGCGCAAGATCCGCAAACTGATGCGGATTCAGCAACTTATGATGACCCGGTAGAAGTGTGAAAGTGTGCAAGTGAGCAAGAGAATAAGCAACCGTCCAACTCGCTTGCTTGCTAACTCGCTCACCCGCTTGATCGCTTGCTTGTTCCCCTGCGCTACCCCGGGAAGCGAAGTTTCTTAAGATTCGCAGGAGGCTGATATGACGTCCTTCGACATCACCATCCTGGTGATCGTAGCGGGCTTCGGCCTGTGGGGCTTTATGCGCGGCTTCATTTGCGAGATTTTCGAGATCGCCGGGGTTATACTCGGGATGTTAGGCGGGCGCAGGTTTGGCCCGGTGCTGGCGCCGAAACTGCCGGCCGTTATTCCCGATCTCATCCGGCCGGTGGTGGGAGCGCTTCTGGTCAGCCTCGCGATCTTCTTTGCCGTCAAACTGATCGGCTGGCTGGTCGGGAAACTGCTGGCTCGGGGACCTCTCAAACTTCCCAACCGTATCGGCGGTGCCGCGATCGGCATCGCCAAGGGCGGAATGATCGTCGCGCTGGCACTAATGCTCGCCGCGATGACTCCTTACTATGCTCAGATCGAGAAGGCTCGGCCCTCTTCACCACTCCTCGATCTGAGCCTCAAAGCATCCCGGCCGGTTATCAGGAAGTATCAGGAACTGATCCTGCGTCAGGTAGCCGGGCAGATCGAAAGGGCTGCTTCCGACATCCTCGTTCCGCCGGCAACGACGCCGTTGGGATCTGTCCCGACTTCGGCTTCGGCTGCTACACCTACCAACACCCCTCCGCACAACATCTCTTCACTTCTTCAGGGTCTATCCGAGCAGGATCAGCGAGAATTGCGCAAACTGTTGGCCGATACGTCGCTACGCAACATCGACATCGGCCGGCTCGATGTCGAAGAACTGACCCGCAGATTGAAGTCGGCACGGCAAAGTTCAGCGGTGCCGCGATAGCCTTTCATGGACGTCCGGACGTTAGCCGCACTCGAGTTCGATACCCTTCTAAGTGCCCTGGAGGGTTATGCCGAAAGCGAACCTGCGAAGGCATCGCTAAGATCGCTGCGCCCCTTCAGGCGCGCTTCCGAAGCCCGCACGGAACTTGAACGAATAGAAGAAATCCGAGACCTGATTGGCTGCGGCAGCAGCTATCCGGGCGGCGGCGTGGCCGATGTCCGGCTCTTCCTGAAGCGCGCCGCTGTCGCCGGTAGTTCCCTCGAAGCCGAGGAACTGCTCGCTCTCCTGCAAAATCTCCGCACTCATTCGACCACCCGCAAACTGCTGGATCGTGAAAAGTCCCGACTGCCGCGCGTCTATGACCTGACCCGGCTGCTCGAACCGCTCCCCGACATCGAATCTGCAGTCGAACGGGCTATATCGAGCGAAGGCGCAGTGCGCGACTCGGCATCGCCGGAACTGGCGCGCCTCAGGCGGGAACTGCACGTTCAGATGGAGACCTTGCGCAGCCGGCTGACGGCTTTGGTTGCCCGCCTCTCCCGGCAAGGGATACTGCGCGAGGAAGGCTTCTCGATACGCGAGGGCCGTTATGTCCTGCCGGTTCGATCCGATGCGATGGGAAAGATCAAGGGCATCGTCCATGACCGCTCGGCGACCGGCGGGACGCTCTTCGTCGAGCCGTCGTCGCTCATCGAATCTGGCAACAACCTGCGCGAACTTGAACTTGCCGAGCGTGACGAAGTGCGCCGCATCCTCAAGGAACTAACCGCATTGGTGCGCAAATCGGCGGACCAGATCGAGATCAATCTGCAGGCGATGACGGCGCTCGACATACTTTGGGCGAAGGCGCGACTTGCGGGTCGGCTCGAAGCAACGCCGCCGGAGATTGCCGATGCTGGACCGCTCAGGATCGTAGGCGCCCGGCATCCGCTGCTGACGTTGCAGGGACGCGAGGTGGTTTCGCTTTCACTCGATTTAGGCGAAGATTATTCCACTCTCGTCATATCGGGTCCCAATTCGGGCGGCAAGAGTGTCGCTCTCAAATGCACCGGCTTAATCGCGCTGATGGCGGGCAGCGGACTGCCCGTTCCGGCGCTGCCGGGGACGCGCGTGCCGCTCTATCGCGACGTCATTGCCGATATCGGCGATCAGCAATCGCTGAAGGACGATCTTTCGACTTTCACGGCGCATACGGCAAGGCTAAAGGAAATCCTCGATCGTGCCGACGACCGGACGCTCGTCCTCATCGACGAAATGGGCGCCGGCACCGATCCGCAGGAGGGCGCCTCGCTTTCGATAGCAGCACTCGAGACCTTGACCGGTCGAATGGTCCCGGTGGTGGTAACGACCCATCACGGTGCCTTGAAGGCTTTTGCCCATACGACGCCCGGCTGCGCCAACGGCTCGATGGAGTTCGACCGGACTTCGCTCCGGCCAACCTACCGTTTTCTACCTCAATTGCCTGGCTCAAGTTATGCACTCGATATTGCGCTCAGAGCCGGTTTGCCCGAAGATATTATAGGCCGCGCGCGGCAGTTGCTCGGCACCGAGCGCTCTGAACTCGAAGACCTCATCGCAGCACTTGGCGAGAAAATCCGACGCTATGACAGCCTTACCGTCGATGAGACCCGTCGCCGCGAAGAACTGTCGTCCCGCGAGTCAGCCGTGCGCGAACGTGAGGAGCAACTCCGCAGGCAGGCGCGGGACGCTAAAGTGAAGGCGGCCGAGGAACTCGAAGAACTGCTGAAGGAGGCGCGCCGGACGGTTGAAGCGACCGTCCGGGAATTGCGCGAAAAGAACGCCGACCGGACGACTATAAAGTCGGCTCAGGAAACCTTGCAAAGACTGCGAACTGAAGCCAAGTTCAACCTTGGTCTTCCGGTGATAGATATCCCTCAACCACCCTCGCGAGCGCCGGATCAAGCGACGCTGCCTGCTGCACGGCCTATTGCTGTCGATGACTGGGTGAAGGTGGACGGGAGCATCACCGGGCAGATTACGGCGATCAGTGCGCACGGCGAAAGGCTCTGCGTAGCGGCTGGATCGGTCCAATTATGGGTCACCAGGGCGCGGGTCGAGCCGGTAGAACCGCCCGAAACGACGGCCCGGGTGAGTCGTCTTACGGCGCTTCCTGAAGTACCGTTCGAACTCGACGTCCGCGGGCTCGATGCGGCGGAAGCACTGGATAGGGTAGATCGCTACATTTACGACGGCTATATGAACGGCCGGGGGCGTCTTGGCATCGTTCACGGCAAAGGCTTGGGCATCCTATCGCAGCATATCCGAAAGCATCTGAAAAGCCACACGCTGGTCAAATCCTTTCGCTTTGGGGAATATGGTGAAGGCGACTACGGCGTTACAATTGTCGAATTGAAGGAATAGAGGGAGTAGGGACTATGGCAATCAATACAGTTGGGGGTTCAGGTAGGGTAGGTGGCTGGCGGCCGGCGGGGATCATTTGTCGTGCAGTCGGGAGTCCCCATCCGACAGCGGGTGTCCGGTGAAGACACCTGACGCCACAACAATCTTACGAATGTGGAGCGATTTGGCTTGACAATGGGGTCTTAAGGTGTTATGATGTAAAGTGTCGTCTGAGTGAAGTCCTTGGATAGCGTCACGTGAACTGATAGGATTGCGGTTTGACTTTTCTTGCATGTTTCTTCCTTTCAATAGATTAGACGAGACGGGGGGGGACTCCTACGCCGTTGCCTGACTGCTGCCGCCTTCGCGCGAGTGCAGTCTAGTGAGCCGGTCTCTGCCCTCGTCCAGCCTCTTCGGCCAACCAGGCGTCATGCAGGACGCCGCCTATCGGCCTCCCTTCCTGAACGAAGCTGCCTTGCCTGTCATGCTGAACGCAGTGAAGCATCTCGCCTTCCGTCCCCTCGCCATTGCCTTTCTAATAGACCCCGGCCCTTCACCCCGGCTTCGGGTGGCGCCTCGAGCCACTCCGTCCGCGGCCCGCCTCGATTGACCTTTCGTGAACGCCCGATGAATTCCAGAGAGATGATCGTCTCACTGGTGAACGCAATCAACGAAAGGTTAAAAGTATGAAAAGCAGAACCCTCACCCTCATCATCGCCGCCGTGATGCTCATCGCGGTCGGCGTGCTCGTCTGGCCGGAGCCAAAGCAGGCAATGGCAGCAGACCTCGATGTCCAGCTTACGCTTACCTGGAACTGCGAAGACGCCGAAGATGTCGAAGCGAACGCCGAACTGCTCGACGCCAACGGCGATCCGTTCGATCCGCCGATAATAATCCCTCTCACCCCCAATGCACCATTCACCGTATGGTCGGGAACGTTTCTAAATGTTCCAGCCCAAGCGTCTCGGGTGAGATTCGTTTGGATTGAATTGGGTCTAGAGTGGTTTCCACCTTCCCCAATAGTAAAGTCGCTAAACTGGAGCGGGACGACCTTCGGGGAATCTTCTGTTCAATGCGACTGATTGAAAAGCGCCCTATGGGGGCGAAGGCATTCCCCTCGCCCCCATAGGGCTGGATAATTCGACATTGTCCCCTCTCAAGGCACATTCTATTCCAATAGTCGGGATCTAAATAATGCGCACTATCATTATATATGCGCTTCCAGCATTGGTTCAGACCAGCCACTTGTTTGCGCAGCCACCGGTTGAAATGATGCGTTATTACGACCGTGGTCGCGGTGGCGCGGATTATTTCAGCGATCTTTTCCTTGCCGATGACGGAGAATACTTGGTATGTGGTCGCAGTGAGGGAGTAACCTGGCTTATGCGGTTAAGCTCTGATGGTGAGTTGATATGGCAGGTCACTGGTGACCAAGACTCATACTATTCAATAATCGAGGCAGATAACACTGATGCCGTTGTTGCCGGTATGTCTGGTGACGGGCGAAATAGAGGATTTCTATGCGAAAGATACACTCGCCAAGGGGAGCAGATTTGGAGTCGCAGATTCATTGATGGTCGCTGCAATGCCGTTATTGAATTGAAGGATGCAAGTTTGATTATGGCGGGCATTGCAACAGCCAATGGGCAAACCTTGGGTGGGATAATCCTCCATTCTTCTTCTGACGGAGACCACCTTTGGACTTGGCAGGATCCAGATGAATCTGTCGTTTCCTGGCTTTTCTCATTACGCGAAGCAGAAGGAGGAGTAATCGCTGTTGGATCGGTCACCAGTCGCCGTGACGGTAGGACGGACGGCTGGATAGTCAAACTCGATTTTGATGGCGAGATGGTCTGGTCGCGCACACTCGGCCTGCAGGAGTATTCAAGATTGAAAGCCATTATTTCGCTGCCTGAGGGCGGATTCGCAGTAGCCGGCCAATATAGCCTGACTCCGCACCTTTTATGGGGACGAATTGATGACGAAGGTGAGTTGATTTCGTGGAACTTATACGATCAAGCGTCCGCCTACAGCAATGAACTGCGACGCCTATCGGACGGCGGGCTGATTCTGGTGGGTCAACAGCAGGCCGGCCGCAATCATCCATTTGCGCTCCGGTTGGATGCTCAGGATAATGTCCGCTGGACGATGAACCTGTCGAACCTAGTTGACCGGCAACCAGACCGCAATCCGTTGCCATCCAACTATCTTGGCGCCGTGGTGGTGTCCGAGGACAATGTAATTCATGCGGTAGGCGGGATGTATCACGCCCCGGATACCGACCACGATGGAGTCTTGATCCGCCTCGAGCCCGACATTCTGGGCCCGGTCGTCTTCCATAAAGAGCCCGAAGATTCGCTCCTCACCGTCTTGCGCAGAGACAACCTCAGATTCATCGTTCGGGCTCGCAATCAACAGGGTCTAGACATGTCTTACCGCTGGACTTACCTCGATACCGTCCGTTCGCAAGACACTTCCTGCACCATACGCTTCGATTCCTTGGGCACGTTCCCGGTCGTCTGCCGGGTTAACGCGGGTGAGTGGTCGGTCGAGGTCGTTTGGACGGTTGAAGTTGCTGACCTTTTCATCGCCTCCCACACCCCCGACACGCTATCTATCACCGTTCAGCGCAATAGTGAGATCGACTTCTCCCTCGACTCCGTCGCTTACATCGGGGACTTGGAGAATCTGCGCTATGAGTGGATGATTTACGACTCGGCAACGGTGAGATGGGAAGAAGTGGGAGGGGATGACCGGATCGGAATCCGGTACTACGCGTTCGCCCGGACCGGCGGCTTTGCCCTGAAGGCCAAGGTCTTCGACCCGAACGTCGATCCGGAGCCGGCCGACTCCGTCCAGTGGGCGATTCAGGTCCGAGGCGTCATACGAGCTTTCGAGCCCAATCTCCCCGAACTCTCCCTTGGGCCTCGTCAGGAAGCGACCTTCGAACTGATCCCCTTCAATGCCAATAACGACTCGATTCAGTTCTGGTGGACGCTGAACGAAGCAGACACTTTGTCCACTCAGTCCATCCTGTCCATTTCTTTCGAAGACACCGGCAGGTATGTCGTGAGCGGGTATGCGAGAGAGCGGGTGAGCGAGGAAGAGTGGGAAGAGGACGCGCAGAGGTGGGTTGTCAATGTCCATTCTCTAAGCGCTGGACTGGATACCCGCCTGCGCGGGGATGACGAGGGAGGAAGCGGGGATGACGAGGGGGGAAGAAGGGATGATGATCCCCTCAAGATCTCGATTGCTCCTAATCCCTTCAACGATCAGGCGACGGTGACGATTGACCTTGGAGGGCGGGCATTCCTGCCTGCCCAAAGGGCGAACAGGAATGTCCGCCCTCCAAGTGCGCAAGTGGGGGGTCTCATGCCCGTCCGGCTCAGCCTCTACGCGATCGACGGGAGGGAGGTCCTCCGTCTTCACGATGGTCCCCTCTCCCCCGGCACGCATCAGTTCAGATTCTTCACTTCGTTCAGAATGACATCTGGAGGCGGGATGCCATCGGGAGGCGGGATGCCATCGGGAGTCTATCTTCTCCGCCTTCAATCCGGCTCTCACTCCCGCACCGTCAAAGCCGTTCTAATGCGCTAATCTTGGAGGGTGGGATTCATCCCGCCCCGACGGGCGGCTTGAAAACCACCCTCCAGGCAAGGGGGAGCAAACCCACCTTGCCAGACCGTGCTCATCTCGCCGTTTGCTTCTCGCCCCAAACCTCGCATATCACTTGCATTGCACTCTTCGAGTGCTTATCTTGTGATGCGCAAGGATTGCACGACCAGGTGCATAACTTGCAATCATCGCCTTATTCTGGCACTTTCAGATGTCATCAGCACTCTGCAAATTATGCGTTCCGGCCGCTCTCGCTTCGCTTGTCATCTCTGGATGCACCTGGGACCCACCCCATTCCAATCCGCTCGACCCGGATAACTACCGTTATCAACCGGCCGGTGGTCTCACGGTCGTTGTGGTCGATCGCGCGACCGGCAGTCCGTTGCTCGGTGCCGATGTCCGACTGCCCGAGTTGGACCGGGCATCAGCATCCGACAGCATCGGCAAAGCACGTTTTGATCGGGTTCGGTCCGGCGAATGGCTGGTCACTGCCGAGCGACGTGCCGATGGCGGGTTGGCGCCGTTTGCACTTGACTCGCTGCGCCTGACGATCGCAGATGGTGGCGCGCGCGTCGATACCTTCCGACTGGCAGCCTTAACACCGCCTCATGGCAGGCTCTCTTTTGGGGTTCGCACCTTGTTGCGACAACCCATCGTGGGAGCTTCGGTGATGCTCGACGAACTGGGACGCTTTGCCTTCACCGACCTCAATGGAATCGCCTATTTCGACGAGGTGCCGGTCGGCCGGCATTGGGTGCGTGCTTTTCGGCAGGGCGAAAAGGGGAGCCCGGTCTATGCTCGCGACTCGGTCGAAGTCGTGATCGAGCAAGCTCGCCTCACCACCGCCGAACTGCAACTCGACGCCCTCCCGATCTTCCTCTCGCAGCGCGTCAACTCGCTCACCTTTCAGAATCGCGCCAACGAAGACCCCATTTATCAAATTCACATCAAGGCCAACGTTACCGATCCGGACGGCCTGCAGCATATTCGGAGTGTCATCTGGCGGCTCTACGACCGCGCTGACAACGAACTTGACTTCGACACCCTGTTCTTCCAGCAGGATTCAGGCTGGAAAGCCGAAGAGCCGGGGGCGCGATTCCCAACCGGCAAGCCTGACGGCGTCCTGGCTCTCCCTTTCGTTCTGGAGGCTTACGACGCTTCGGGCAACTACGCCCGCTCCGAGAAAGAGTATCTGGCGCGGGTGATCAAGCGGGTGCCCGAATTATCGCTTATCCAACCCGAGCCGCGGCCGGAGTTCGACTGGTCCTATTCCTGGACCTTCACTTTCGACACCACCGCATCGTTCAACTATCTCGTCCGGGTAACCGATGCCAGCACCGGTCAGACGGTCTATAACCGGCTCGTTCCGCCGGCTGAAGCCCCGCATAACTCCCATCGCAGCGAAGTGACTCTCAGCCCCGGCGTGCCCTATCTGTGGGAAGTCTGGGCGCTCGATTTGCTCGGAAATCGCTCGCGGTCACCGCGCCGCGGCCTCTCGTTTGAGGGCTAATGAACCCAATCCCACCACCACTAACCGAAATCCGACCTCCCGGCTCGAGCGGTCCGGCGGCGCCGATAACGCGGCAGCGCGATGTTGGGAAATTGCTCGACACCGTTCTCGGCCTGGCTGTCGAACTGATGAATGCAGATCGCGGTGCTGTCGTCCTTCAGGAGCGCGGAACGCTTACCGTTGTCGCTTCGCGAAACCTGCCGCCGGAAAGTGCGCGCAGTTTGACTGAAGTCTCAACCAGCGTCGTCCGACAGGCCATAGACTCGGCGACGCCGGTTCTCGTTCACGACGTCCTGGCCGATTCGAGATACGGTCAGCAGGCATCGGTGGTCCTGCACCAGATCACTTCGGTAGTCTGCGCACCGATGTTCATTGCCGATCACGTCGCCGGAGCGATCTACCTCGATAGCCGTCTATCCCGCCAGCGCTTCACCGACGAGAACCTCGACTATGTCGATATCTTCGCCAAAATGGCGGCGATAGCACTCGACTATGCCCTTAGTTATAGCGAACTCTTCGGCGAGCGGCAGCGGCTCCAGACGGAGGTGCAAGAGCGCTGGCGCTTTGAGGAAATCGTCGGTCGCAGCCCGAGGATGCAGGAGGTCTTCAACCTGATGCGGCGAGTGATGAACTCCGACATCTCGGTGCTGCTCGAAGGCGAGAGCGGAACCGGCAAGGAACTGGTCGCCCGCGCCTTGCATTATAACAGCCCGCGTCGCGAGCGGCTCTTTGTCACCCAATTCTGCGGCAACCTCGCAGAATCGCTGCTGGAATCGGAACTCTTCGGGCATAAGAAAGGCTCCTTCACCGGCGCTATAGCGGATAAGAAGGGCCTCTTTGAGATCGCCGATGGCGGGACATTTTTGCTCGACGAAATCGCCGACATTAGCCCGACCATTCAGACTAAATTGCTCCGCGTTCTTCAGGACGGTGAGATCCGTCGGGTCGGCGACACCGAATCGCGGCGCGTCAACGTCCGGATTATCTCAGCGACAAACAAGAGCCTCAAGGCTGAGGTCGATGCCGGGCGCTTCCGCGAAGACCTCTACTACCGCCTGAACGTCCTCTCCATCCACCTCCCGGCGCTGCGCGAGCGAACCGGCGATATACCCCTTCTGGCTCAGCACTTCCTGAAAGTAACCGCCCTTAAGACCGGCACACCGGTCAAGCGAATGACACCTCGAGCCTTGCAAGCAATGGCCAACTACCACTGGCCCGGCAACGTCCGGGAACTCGAAAATACCATCGAGAGGGCGCATCTT
>VGIQ01000071.1 GCA_016867835.1 Calditrichota bacterium
AACGGTTGGCAGATGACAATACTAATGCTGATGTTACTACTTGGTGCCGTTAGTTCTTGTCTTCCCCCCCTGCTTCGCGGGGGGGGGATAAAAGGGGGGGGCAATATGGGTTGCACTTCTACCGCCCTGTAGTCCCCCCGCAGAGCGGAGGGACAAAACAAGATGATACTGCACCCATTAATAAGAAAAGTGCGGGTTCAAGAGTACTTGGTGCAGAATGTTCTTGCTGTGTCATGCTGAACGAAGTGAAGCATCTCGTCTGCAAGAGACCCTTCGCTTCGTTCAGGGTGACTAAGATTGGCTGCACAAATCTATATTGACATTTGACCTTGTCTGACCAGACCATCGATTCCTCCCGCGCTCCCGAGCCGGTCGGAGCCTATCCCCATGCCCGCCGGGTCGGCAATCTGCTCTTTCTCTCCGGTATCGGACCGCGAAAGCGCGGCTTTAGGGATATCCCCGGCGTTACGCTTGATAGCGAAGGGCGGATCGTCGCCTATGACATCGAAGCGCAATGTCGTTCGACCTTCGACAACGTGCGCATGGTACTCGAAGCCGCCGGCGCCGGGTGGGAAGACCTTGTCGATGTAACGGTCTTTCTGACCAATATGAAAGCCGACTTTGCGACCTTCAACCGCATTTATGCCGAGTATTTCGAGGCGGTCAGGCCAACCCGGACGACGGTCGAGGTTGGAGCCTTGCCAACACCCATTGCTGTCGAATTGAAGTGCATTGCGGTGGTGAAAGACCGATGATGATGCGATTTTGGATAATGATCGGGTGCATTATCTTTGCACGGTACAAATGTGTTTTGACATTTTGTAGGGGCCGAAGACGCCCACCAAGCGTCTTCGTGCCCGAAATTACGGGGCAGAATCGCCTAACGACGATTCGCCCCTACTCCGGAATAACCTACCCTCTCACGGACACATTATGCCCTTTCACGCTATAAACTTCCGTCGGTGGATCGACGAGCACCGGCACCTTCTGAAGCCGCCGGTTGGGAACCAGACGGTCTATACCGGCACCGAGAACTTCATTGTGATGGTGGTCGGCGGGCCCAACGCCCGCAGCGACTATCATTACAATGAGACTGAGGAGTTCTTTTACCAGATCGAAGGCGACATCGTCCTGAAGTTGATCGAGGACGGCAAGCCGGTCGAAGTGCCGCTCCGCGAAGGCGACATCTTCCTCCTGCCGCCCAAGATCCCTCATTCACCGCAGCGTCCGGCGGGGACGGTGGGACTGGTGATGGAGGTGAAACGTTCGCCAGGTATGAAGGACGGCATCATCTGGTTTTGCGACCACTGTCAGGCAAAGGTCTATGAAGAGGTATTCGAGATGACCGACATCGTCGGGCAATTGAAAGGGATCATGGAGCGGTTCTACGCTTCGGAGAAACTGCGCACCTGTAAAGCCTGCGGCCGTGTCCAGCCGATACCGGGTCGTTAGTGGCATCGTCCCAGCCCTTCACCGCCGACATCCATACCCATATCCTGCCTGCCGACCTCCCCGACATAGGAGTCAGGCATGGTCTGGAAGGATTCATCCGACTTGAACATAGCGGCCCCGGCTGCGCGCGAATGATGCAGGGTAGCCGGGTCTTTCGGGAGTTGAAGGCGAACAGTTGGGACCCGGAAGTCCGGATCGCCGAGTGCGACCGGGCCGGCGTCGATCTGCAAGTCCTCTCGACCATACCGGTGCTCTTCAGTTATGGTGCGCCGGCCCTTGCGGCGCTCGATCTGGCGCGACACTTGAACGATCACCTCGCAAGCGTCGTAGCCCGCTACCCCGACCGGTTCGTCGGACTCGGCACGGTGCCGCTTCAAGAGCCCGATCTGGCAATCGCCGAGATGGAGCGTTGCATTCGCGACCTTGGACTGGTGGGGATCGAGATTGGGAGCCATGTCAACGGCTGGAACCTCTCGGCACCGGAACTGTTCCCCTTCTTTGCGGCAGCCGAACGGCTCTCGGCGGCGCTTTTCGTCCACCCGTGGGATATGATGGGTCGGGAGCGCATGCCTGACTACTGGCTGCCGTGGCTGGTCGGGATGCCGGCCGAAGCGTCGCTCGCCATTTGTTCGCTCATCTTCGGCGGGGTGCTGGAGCGCCTGCCACGCCTGCGAGTTGCGGTCGCGCACGGGGGAGGCGCGTTTCCGTTCACCTTCGGTCGCATCGAGCGGGGTTGGGCGGTCCGTCCCGACCTGGTTGCAGTTGACAATCCGCGCTCGCCGCGGGACTACCTTGACCGGCTCTACTTCGATACCCTCGTCCACGACTCCCGGGCGCTCGAATACCTAATCGCCTTCGCCGGTGTCGAGCATCTGGCTCTGGGATCGGACTATCCTTTTCCGCTCGGTGAGTCCGAGCCGGGTGCACTTATCCGGTCGCTGGAGTCGCTGCCGGATGCCGACAAGGCACGGCTCTTGGGCGGGACGGCGAGGGAGTGGCTGAACATCGACAGCGATGCGACGGATCATCGTCGCTCATTGACCTCCTGATTGCTGTGCCACGTTACCATGACATTTCAATCCCTTTGCGTTTCGACGAGTGGCAGCCGGTTGCGTTCGGAGCGCCACAGGCGTCAGTCGGTCCACTCCGGCTCAGCGGCTGGATCGGCGACACCCGGGAAGGCGGGTCGTGCAACGTCGATCAGGTAAGCCTCGTCCCCCATTGCAATGGCACTCATACCGAATGCGTCGGTCACATTGTGGATGACGATGTGCGGATTACCGACATTCTAACCGACATCCTGATACCCGCCCGGTTGATAACGCTTGTTCCTGCACCGGGCAGCACCTTAAGGGAGACCTATCGTCCAGCACCAAGACCGGACGATCTTCTGATCACGAGGTCGCTGCTGGAAGAAGCATTGCAGGAGATGCTTGAGCCCGATGCCGGGCTGGTGATCCGGACACTGCCCAACGAGGCGTCGAAACTCCGGCGGGACTATGCCGGACAAGCCGCACCTTATTTCACCATAGAGGCGATAGACCGGATCATCGAGTGGGGCGTCCGGCATCTGTTAGTTGACTTCCCAAGCCTCGACCGCACAGATGACGAAGGCCTCCTGACCGCGCATCACCGCTTTTGGGGGATCCCGGAGGGCATGCACAAGTTAGGTGGTCGCCCCCCCTCGCATCGAACCGTTACTGAATTGATCTATATGCCCGACGAAGTTCCCGACGGGCGATACTTGCTGAACTTGCAGATTGCACCCTTTGCCCGTGATGCAGCCCCTTCGCGGCCGCTGCTGATGCCAATTTCGGAACTCGCGGCGCTTTCTGCGTCGCTTCGAGAATCCGGGGCAGCAGAGTGATCAGCCCGTCGGTTCGCGAGATCGAGGAGCGAGCTGCGATGCTCGACGCCGCTGACGCGCTCGCGGCATTCCGGCAGGAGTTCCACATACCCCGCGGCACATCGGGCCGGGATGTCGCTTACTTCTGCGGCAATTCGCTCGGACTGATGCCGAAAGCGGCACAGGCGGCAGTCGAAGAGGTTCTGACCGACTGGCGCGACCTGGCCGTCCGGGCGCACTTCGAAGCGCAGCATCCCTGGATGCCTTATCACGAAGAGGCAACCGGGTCGCTTGCACGGGTAGTTGGCGCGCTGCCGGTCGAAGTCGTCGCTATGAACTCGCTTACGACGAACCTGCATCTCCTGATGACCTCGTTCTACCGGCCCGACGGACGGCGCCGCAAGGTGCTAATCGAAGGCGATGCGTTTCCTTCCGACCGGTATGCTGTTGCGTCACAGGTGACAATGCGCGGCGGCGATCCGGAGCGGGACATCATACGGGTGGCTCCCCGACCCGGTGAAGCGACGATCCGCGACGACGATCTGTTCGCGGCCATTGTGGCGGCCGGCAACGAGTTGGCGCTGGTGATGCTGAGCGGCGTTCATTATCTGACCGGGCAAGCCTTCCCGATGGCAGCGGTCGTCAGCGAAGCGCACCGCGCCGGAGCGGTCGCGGGATTCGACCTCGCTCACGCCGCCGGGAATCTCGACCTGCGACTGCACGATTGGGACGTCGATTTCGCCGTCTGGTGCAACTACAAGTATCTTAATGCCGGGCCCGGCGCCATCGGCGGCGCGTTCGTCCACGAGCGGCACAGCCATGCCGAAATGCCGCGCTTTGCCGGTTGGTGGGGGCACGACAAGGCAACGCGATTCCAGATGCCCGACCGGTTCGATCCACTGGCCGGCGCCGAGGGCTGGCAACTTTCGAATCCGCCAATCCTTATGTTGGCGGCGCTGCGAGCCTCGCTGGACCTCTTCGACCGGGCCGGTATGGAGCGCATAAGGACGAAGAGCGTCGCCTTGACGAGGGAACTTGAAGTGTTGCTTGAGAAGAGCGGCATTCGGGCCCTGTCGGTCATTACGCCGCATGAGCCGGAGCGCCGGGGGGCTCAGTTATCTCTCAGGCTGCCGGGAGGCCGCGACGTCTTCGAGCGCCTTGCGGCGGCCGACATCATTTGCGACTGGCGCGAACCGGACATAATCCGCGTCGCTCCGGTTCCGCTTTATAACAGTTTCGCCGACGTTCATCGCTTTGTGGATCAACTTAGGGCGGCAGTCCGATGAGCGAACGAATAGTGCACATCGTCGGAGCCGGACCGGTCGGGCTCGTAACCGCTATATTCTTCGCGGTGCGAGGCTTTCGCGTCGTGGTGCATGAACGGCGCCCCGATCCGCTTGCCGGAGGCATTCCGGAAGGCCGTTCGATCAATCTCGCGCTCTCGCGGCGCGGTCTCGAGACGCTGGCTCGCGCGGGACTCGACAAAGCAATCCTTGAGATCGCCACGCCGATGCGGGGCCGATTGATGCACAATCTGACGGGCGACCTCACCTTTCAGCCTTATGGCCGGGACTTAGGCGAGTCGATTCACGCCGTTTCGCGCGGCGAACTGAATCGGATGATCCTGAGCGCAGCCCTTAAGCACTCCCGGGTCGAGGTGCGGTTCGGTGAAAGGTGCGTTGAGGCTTCGCCGGAAGGCCTTCTCACGCTGGCAGGTCCCGACGGACAGGAGACGGTCGTCGATGCGGATGTTGTCATCGGCTGCGATGGATCGGGATCGGTCGTGCGTCGGGCGATAAGTTCGCTGCCGAATGCGGTTGTCCGGCAGGAGTTCATCGACTATGACTACAAGGAACTGACCATCCCCGCCGGACCCGACGGGTCGTATCAGATGGAGAAGAACGCTCTTCACATCTGGCCGCGCGGACGGTTTATGCTGATTGCGCTGCCCAACGCCGAGGGCAGTTTCACCTGCACTCTCTTCCTGGCTCAACAGGGCGACCCGGGCTTCAGCAGTCTGACCACGACGGCTACCGTGGCGAAGTTCTTTCGGACTTACTTTCCCGACACGGTCGAGTTGATTCCCAATCTGGAGGGCGCCTTTCTCGCCGGGCCGAACGGGTCGCTGCCCAAGATCGACTGTTGGCCGTGGCACATCGGTGACCGGCTGCTTCTACTCGGCGATGCAGCTCATGGGATCGTCCCGTTCCTGGGGCAGGGGCTTAACTGCGCGCTCGAAAGCGTGGCTCTCCTTTTCGATATACTCGACCGCTCCGGGGATGACTGGGCCGGAGCATTCGACCGCTTTGCGCGCGAGCGCAAGGTTGACACCGACGCCATATCGGTGATGGCGATCGAGAATTTCGTTGAGATGCGCGACCGGGTAGCCGATCCGGGATTCTTGCTGCAAAAGCAGGTCGAGCACGAACTGGAAAGGCGCTTCCCGCATCTCTTTCGCAGCCGTTACGGGCAGATTCAGTTCACGCGGGTGCGTTATCGCGACGCCCTCGAACAGGGCCTTCGCAACGACTGGTTCCTCGGCCGGTTGGTCGGCGATTCCCGAGGAATGGATCAAATAGACTGGGACGAGGCGAAACGACAATTGGAGACCGGTTTTTGAGACGCTTTAGGGTTCTATCGTGCATCCAGCCGACCGGCGATATGCACATCGGCAATTATTTCGGTGCAGTGGCGAACTGGGTGCGTCTGCAGGACGAGCACGAGTGTATCTACGGTGTCGTCGATCTGCACGCTATGACGATGCCGTTCGACCCACAGATGCTGCGTGCTCAGACCCGCCAGATGGCGCTCGACCTGCTCGCCTGCGGGATCGACCCGGAGCGGGTGATCCTGTTCATTCAGTCGCTGGTGCCGGAGCATACCGAACTCTACTGGATCTTCAACTGCCTTACGCCGATGGGCGACCTCTCGCGGATGACCCAGTTCAAGGAGAAGTCTGATCAACTTGAGGAACAGGGCGGAGCGTTCATCTCGGCGGGTCTGTTCGGCTATCCGGTGCTGCAGGCGGCGGACATCACTATCTACCGCGCCGAGCGCGTTCCGGTAGGCCGCGATCAGGAACAGCATCTCGAACTGGCGCGCGAGATCGTCCGCCGGTTCAACGGCACTTTCGGGGAATACTTCCCCGAGCCGGGGCCGCTGCTTACCGAGAGTCCAAAGGTCATGTCGCTCGCCGATCCGGTGAGGAAGATGTCGAAGAGCCTCGGCGACCGGCACTATATCGGCATCTTCGAGAGCGAGGATCAGGTCCGGCGGAAGGTGAAGAGCGCAGTTACCGATGTGGGCGGGGTGGTCGGCGCCGAGCCGGGACCGGGGGTTGCCAACATGCTGCAAATTCTCCGGTCGTGTGGCAAGGACAATCACGCCGCCGAACTGCGTCGCGATCACGATGCCGGCACCTTGAAATATGTCCACCTCAAGAGTGCAGTGGCGGAGGCGCTGGTCGAACTAACCTCCGCTCTGATCGCCCGTCGGGAGGCCTTGGCGGCACATCCGGATAGAGTCGAGGAGATCGTCCAGGAAGGCTCGAAGAAGGCGCGGGCGATAGCCCGTGAGACGCTGGATAGAGTGCGCGACCTGACCGGTCTTCCGCCGGGACACGCTTGACCGGTCGGGACGAAAATTGGAGCGATTATTCGCTCGACCCGGAAGTGCGCAGCGACCGGAACCGCGCCTGGTACACCGGCGGGCGCGATGTCAATTCCGACGGGCGACTCACCTACGGGAGTTACCTCAACCTGCCTCGCCTTCTGTCAGCCCAAACGCCCGGCACCCGCATCCCCGACGAGCGGGTCTTCATCATCACTCACCAGATCTGCGAACTGGCGTTCAAGCAAATGCGGTTCGATCTCGATGTGATCGGGCGGACGGTGAAGGAGGCTCAAGGCTCAGCGCTCAAGGCTCAAGGCTTAAGGCTCAAGGCGGAAGCGGACGAAGCCTTTTGGAAGCCCGCTCTGACAGCCGCCGGGAGGCTGCATCATACTGCGTCGAGAGTTCTTCCGTCTGCAATCGGATACCTTGCCTATCAGCGCGATCCGACCTTCGACTCGGGGGAATTCGGGTTCTTCCGGGAGAAGTTGATCCCGGCTTCGGGATTTCAAAGCGTGCAGTTCCGGGCTATTCAAGCCGCGCTCGGCAAGCGCCATCTGCTCGATCTCAACATCTATCCGGCCGCATTCTATCGTAAGCATTATAATGATAATGCTGTTATCAATGACGGGATAGCGATTTCGCCGTCAAATGAAATGATCGTGCGGGAGGGGATCCCGTTTGGTGAGCCGGTCGATGATCTCGTGCAGACCTTACTGGCAAGTTTGGGTCAGGAGAGGGAGTCGAAAGTCCGGTTTCTGGCAAGGGAAGACTTCGCCGTTGTTCAGGAGAGCCTTTGGCAGGGGGTCAAGGCTTTGCGCAAGTCGGCGGTGCTGCGGGAGGCGATGGGCGATGAGTCGCGTCTGGGGGGGCTTATCCACGCATTTGAAGTCTCTCTGCCGCGGGTGATCGAGGCGGAGAACCTCAGGCGTGCAAAGTTCGCCGGTGCCGCTGCGGGCTTCCAGAGGCTGTTGTCGGATTTTGCGAGGCATCCGGTGGAGCGGATTGTGAGGTTGCTGGCATCGACCGACCGCGCTCTGCACGGGCCGGAGCCGCGAAGTTTCCTGAGCCAACACCAGCGGTTTGTGGCGCGGCGCATTCGGGAGGTGAATTATTACGCTTCCGTCAACAAGCGTCCCCGCCAGACGCCCGGCACCGGCGGCGGCGGCGTCCCTTACCTCGACCTGATGCACCGCCGCCTGCTGCCGCTCTTTCCGGCTCTCGTTTCGCTGGGCCGCCCCTGAAAGGTCTCGCACGCAGGCGTAAGAACATAAAGAACAATTTGTGAACAGCAATACAATGAACTCACCGGTCAGTTATCGCCCGCCGCCCGTTACCGGCCATAACGGCGACTACGTCCTCGACCTTCACGCACAGTGGCAGGCCGATCCGGCGTCGCTTCCCGAGTCGTGGCAGATGTTTTTCCGCGGGTTTGAGATGGCGATGTGCCCGCGGGCCTGCATAGCGTCGCAGCGGGCGCATCTACAGTCGCAGGTCGCAAGCCTGATCTATGCCTACCGCAGCAACGGTCACCTGGCAGCGCACCTCGATCCGCTTTCGGAGCGCTTCCCGGTAGAGACGATTCACGACCTTAACTACCGTACTTATGGCTTCAGCGAAAGCGACCTGAACGAGGTCTTCGACACCGGTCACCTGAGCGGCCCTGCAAGGGCGCGACTCGGCGATCTAATTTCTATACTTCAAGCGACTTACTGCGGCACGGTCGGCATTCAATACACCCATATTCAGGACAAGGCGATCCGGAGATGGCTGCAGAACGAGATAGAGCCTCTGCAAGGAGCGAAGTCGTTCGACCGCGCCAAACGGCGGGAGATCCTGCGACTTTTGGCTGAAGCCGACCTCTTCGAGGCATTCATTCATCAACGTTATCCCGGGCATAAGCGATTTTCGCTGCAGGGAGCCGAGACGTTGATTCCGGCGGTTCACGCGCTGGTCGAACTGGCGCCCGACTTGGGAGTTCAGGAGATCGTCATCGGGATGGCGCACCGCGGACGGCTTAATATGCTCGCCAACATCCTCGACAAGTCCTACGATCTGATATTTAGTGAATTCGAGGGGCGCGTCCAGCCCGATTCTTACGGCGGTGACGGGGATGTGAAGTATCATCTCGGCTTTTCAAGCGATCATATCAACGTCGGAGGGCGGTCGGTGCATTTGACACTTACGCCCAATCCGTCGCACCTTGAGGCGGTCAACCCGGTGGTTCTCGGCCGGGCGCGTGCCAAGCAGCGGCAGTTGCACCATGTTCGGGGGGGAAGTTACTCTCCCGGTGAAGCCATCGACCGGCGCGGGGTGCTTCCGCTTCTTATCCATGGTGATGCGGCATTTGCCGGGCAGGGACTCGTCGCCGAGACGCTCAACCTGTCGCAACTGAAGGGCTATCAAGTCGGCGGGACCGTCCACTTCGTTATTAACAACCAGATCGGCTTCACAACCAACCCTCGCGACGCGCGCAGTTCGGCCTATTGCACCGACAGTGCAATGATGATCGAGGCACCGGTCATCCACGTCAACGGAGACGACCCCGATGCGGTCGTCTGGGTGACCGAACTGGCGCTCCGCTTCCGGCAGGAATTTCACCGCGACATCGTCGTCGATATGGTTTGCTTTCGCCGTTATGGCCATAACGAGGCTGACGAGCCTGCCTTCACACAGCCGTTGATGTCGCGTCGGATCAAGAACCACCCTCCGGTGCGGAATATCTATACCGATCAGATGTTGAAAGCAGGGGAGATCGCTCCCGACGAAGTCAGCCGCATCGAATCGGAGTTTCAATCCGATCTTCAGAAGCACTTCGCCAACCACCGACAAGAGGTCGAATTTCGCTCCCATGCCGCGGATCCGAGATGGAAAGGGCTGGAGCAAACCTATACCGAAAAGCCGGTCATCACGGCCGTTAGCGAAGAGATGCTCGACAAGGTCGCAGCCGCGTTGACCCGGGTGCCGCCGGACTTTCATATCCATCCGAAGATCGCGCGACAGATGGCGGAGAAACAAGCCGCCTATCAAGGCGATGCCGGAATCGACTGGGCTTTTGCCGAAGCGCTCGCCTTCGGGACGCTGCTCGCCGAAAAGACGCCGATTCGCCTCTCCGGACAGGATTCGGCGCGGGGGACGTTTTCGCAGCGCCATTCCGTTTGGTGGGACAACGAAACGGAAGCGGAATACATCCCGCTCAACAACATCAGCCCCGGGCAGTCGCACTTCTGTGTCTATAACAGTCCGCTCTCGGAGGCGTCTGTGCTCGGCTTCGACTTCGGCTATTCGCTAGCCGAACCTCGGATGCTCATCCTTTGGGAAGCGCAGTTCGGGGACTTTTCCAATGGCGCACAGATGATCATCGATCAGTTCCTGGTGGCGTCGCAGTCTAAGTGGCAGCGCACCAGCGGACTGGTGATGCTTCTTCCGCATGGTTTCGAAGGGCAGGGTGCAGAGCACTCGAATGCCTATCTCGAGCGATACCTTGCGGCTTGCGCTCAAGACAACATTCAGGTGCTGAACCTGACCGAGCCGGCGCAGTATTTTCACGCTTTGCGGAGACAGATCCGGCGCTCCTTCCGTCGGCCGCTTGTCTTGATGGCGCCGAAAAGTATGCTCCGGCACAAGTCGGCAGTCTCGAAGAAAGAAGCCTTCACCGGGAGTGAATTTCGCGAGATCGTCGACGATCCGACGCCGCCCCGACGACCGCGCCGGATCGTCCTCTGCAGCGGCAAACTTTACTATGAGTTGGACGAGTTTCGTATCGCTCACAAAGTGAAGGACGTCGCGCTGATCCGCATCGAGCAACTCTACCCCTTTCGCAATCATATAATTCAGCGGATTATCGGGCGCTACAAGAGCGCCTCCGAGATCATCTGGGCGCAGGAAGAACCGAAAAACCGGGGAGTGTGGTCGTTTATCCGGCCTTATCTGCAGCATCTTTTCCCGCAACTGCCGCTCCGCTACATCGGACGGGGTTATGCGGCGGCAGCGGCGACCGGGTCGCTGGTGCGGCATCAGCAGGAGCAATCCTCGATCGTCGAATCGGCGATCCTTGGAGCGGCCGTGCCGCACGACACCACCGTATTGCCGGAACTGGCGGCGTAAGGCAACGGGTAACTGTGACTTGCAGCGGCCCAAAGGGCGGACAAGAATGTCCGCCCTCCTGCAAGAGCGACTCAAACCTGCACCTGCTTGATAACATCATACATTTACATTAGCATTAGCATTTAGAATAACTTATGCCCATTGACGTCAAAGTTCCCTCTGTTGGCGAGTCGATTAGCGAGGGCATCCTCGCAGTCTGGAAAGTTGCCGACGGAGCGGTCGTCAAGGTGGACGACGCGCTCTATGAACTCGAAACCGACAAGGTCTCGATGACGGTTGTCGCCGAAGCTGCCGGCCGGATCAGCCGAAAGGTGCCGGAAGGCGCGACGGTGCAGATCGGAGCCACTGTGGCATCGATCGAAGCCGAAGCCGGAGTAGCAAGTTCGCCTCAAATCGTATCGAACGCGGTAAAGTCGGCTGCTGCTGAGGATGGCAAACCTCAGTCTCCACCGGTATCGCCGCCGGCGGGCATCGAGACCTTGAAAGCCAACCTGAAGGACCTGGCGCCGTCTGTGCGGCATATTGTTGCCGAAGCGGGCCTCGATGCCGCGACGATATCGGGCACCGGCAAGGGCGGCCGGATCACCAAGGAGGATGCCCTGAAGGCCTTGGAGTCCCCACCTTCGGCTGCTCCTCCTGATCCAATACCACCACCTTTGAGCCGTGAGCCTCAAGCCTTGAGCCTCGCCCACCGTCAGACCCGCCGTCCGATGTCGTCGCTTCGACAGCGCATCGCCGAGCGGATGGTTGCCTCACAGCAGACGACCGCGACGCTGACGACCTTCAATGAGGTCGATATGTCGGCGCTGCTAACTCTAAGGGCACAGCATCAGGAGGCGTTCCTGAAACGCTATGACGTCAAACTGGGGATCATGTCGTTTTTCGTCAAGGCGTCTATAGAGGCGCTTCGAAGCGTCCCCGAAGTGAACGCGCAGATCGACGGGGACCTGATCGTCGAAAATCACTACTACGATATCGGGGTGGCGGTCTCAACCGATCGCGGGCTGGTCGTGCCGGTGATAAGGGACGCCGACCAAATGTCGTTCGGGGAACTGGAGCAGGCAATTGCTCTCTACGCTGAAAAGGCGCGGAGCCGGACGTTGACGCTCGACGAATTGCAGGGCGGAGTCTTCACGATTTCAAATGGCGGGGTCTTTGGGTCAATGCTCTCGACCCCGATCCTTAACCCGCCGCAAGCGGCCATTTTGGGATTGCACGGCATCAAGAAGCGACCAGTGGTCATAAACGACGACCGGATCGAGGTGCGGCCCATGATGTATCTGGCGCTCTCCTACGACCACCGCCTGATCGACGGGCGGGAGTCGGTAACGTTCTTGAAGCGGATCGTGGAGTGCGTCGAAGCGCCGGAGAGAATGCTGTTGGGGCTGTGAAGTTCCGGATTCTAGGATGGGTTTATACGGAGCAGGAATATAAAGGGCGGGTTGATACCCGCCCTTTATGCTTGCGAACGCCTCACCTTCGATCTTAGCCTTGTCCGTGCCCGCTCTGGAAGAGGCCGACGGTGTTCCCGTCCGGCGCCTGAAGATGCGCAAACCAGCCATGCCCTGGAATCTCCGTCTTCGGCACGGCAACCGAAGCCCCTGCTGCGATTGCCTTTGACAGGTAATCTTCGATCTCGTTCACCTCGATATAGACCCCTGGCGACGCTGCTGCCTGGACCGTATCGGCCAGCCCGATGCCGCCGCCCACTTCTTCGGAAGGCGTCATATAGGTTTGGTAGGTCTCCATGAAGGTATTCTCGAATCTCCAGCCGAACAAGCCTTCGAAGAATGCCCGTGTCCCGGCCAGGTCCTTGGTCTGCCATTCGACGTGGCAGAAGGCATTGAGCGGATACTTGGCGCTGTCGAAGTCGGGATTGGCTGACTTGTAGAGCCCGATCGCATTGCCGTCGGGGTCGGTCAGGATAGCCATCCAGCCCATTTCGCCGATGGGCATCTTCGGCATCTGCACTGCACCACCGAATTGAACAGCCCGGTTCAGGTATCCTTCGATGTCGTCCACGTTGATATAGACGAGCGGCGACGCACCGCTCTTGACCGGATCGCTGGTCCGAAAGAGTCCGCCGCCCAGTTCGCGAGACGGCGTCTGGAACATCAGGTAGTCGTCGCCATAGGCTTCGAACGACCAGCCGAAGAGCCGGCTGTAAAAGCCCTTGGCGCGCTCCAGATCGGAGACATGCCACTCCACGTGGCAGAACGCATGCTGAGCCATAGTTAAGACCTCGTAAGTGGTTGACGATTCCCGGTCGGCGACCGCCGCCCGGATGCCATAATATAAGACATATGTGCAGGGTTGTCAAGCGCTGCCTCGAGAAAAAGTTTGAGCGAATTTGAGTGAAGAAGAGGAACGAATCGCGCCGACACGACGTGGGTCTCGGGGCGGGTGTCGGGCGAGTGGACGCGGGAGGGCAGCCCGCATATCATCGTCGATACGACGTGGGTAGCGGAGGATAATACCGTAATCGAGGCAACTTGTGGAGTGGCGAAAGCCGTTGTATATTGGGTCGTATGAAGCGAGAGAGAAGACATAGGGTGGTGGTCGGATGGGTGGCTGGGCTGGCGGTGGTGCTGGGGATCGCCGGGGGTGCGGGAGAGGTATGCGCGGACACGACGTGGGTCTCGGGGCGGGTGGCGGGCGAGTGGACGCGCGAGGGCAACCCCTACATCGTTGTCGATTCGACGTGGGTGGCGGAGGGGGATACGCTGAGGGTTGGCCCGAGCGTAAAGGTGATATTTAGCGAGGAAACGGGACTTAGTATCTGGGGCGTGCTGGAGGGAAATGGAAGGGAAGAAGATTCGATTGCAATCAGAGTAACTGAGGGCACGAGCCATTGGAAGGGGATTAAATATTATGGTGTAGGAGAGACTGTATGGAAATATTTGAAAGCTATTTGCCCGGACACAGTATTCGCGTTTGCTGAAAGATATTCTGCAAGATTTTGGAATACGACATTAGACGCCTATCGTCCTTTAGCAGGTGACAGCCGTTATGGAATTCGGAATTGCAACCTCTTCATTTCTCAATGCCAGATGCGCAGTAGGTCTCACTGGGTCACCTCGGGTGGAGCCCTTTCAGCGACAAGAAGTACATTCGACTTTAGTTTGGATGAAAGCGATGAACCCGGATTCTGGTCAGATGCAGCAACCTTCAGCATGGTGCGATGCACTGTAATAGGACGATTGGGAGCGCGACAGCTCTTCGCTGACAGTTGCAGAATCCTCCAAACTCCGCACGGCAGACGAATTGGCGTTGGATTCAATTCTGGACGCATAACAACATCATATGTTCAAGGTGGTGTAAGTGCCAGCTCTCTATATGGTCAGGATATGATACTAATCTCAAATAATATCATTGAAGGCTCACTTGGGCTCCTCGGCTTGGCTAATGTCTATGGCTGTGAAATAGGCGACATTCTGGACCTATACTCGTGCCGGACCGTTGTCGTAAGGAACTCCGTAATCAATGGATCGTTGCGAATATTTAGGGCAGATACAGTCATCGTAGATAGCTGTCGAATCGGCCCCGGCACTGTGTCAGCCGCCTTTGCTTCTGAGATTAGCATCATGCGGTCGGTATTGGTTGGCAAGATCGGTGCTGTTGCATATGATCAAAATGAACATGCGCTATTCGATCATAATACTATTATCCGTTATGCCGATTCAACTTACTGGGGCACACCCGCTAATCAGCAAATACACTGGAGTAACAATATCTTCATAAATAATTCTCCTAGCCGAAGCGTATTCTCAGGTCCTTCGCTCCCTGCAGAATTCAATTATAATTGTGTGTGGGGCTTTGATTATGCAGGCGGCTCGCCAAATGGAAGGCGGTTTGAATTAGAAGAATTTGATACAACAAATTTAATAGCCAATCCCATGATTCAATGGGAAGAGAATATGCCATTGCTTATGTTCAATTCTCCCTGTATTGATCGCGGTAGTCCAACATCACCGCTAGATCCTGATGGCACACGCAGTGACATAGGAG
>VGIQ01000072.1 GCA_016867835.1 Calditrichota bacterium
CGACGGCAGAGAAATATCCGAACCAGCGTCCGGCTCGAAGCGCAGCGCAGCCTCAACCTCGCAGAGCGTAATAACCTCGCCCTGCGAGGCGTCGAATTGCGCCAGGTCGAAGATGACCGGAGCGATGCGAATGCCGCGCACGACACCCGTTTCACCGATATGGACCGGTTCGCCAGACTCGGGAAGCAGAGTCGGGTCGAGAGCGACGTCTTCGGCCGGGTGACGTTCGGCTCGATAGACGACAACCCGGTCAAGTCGTGCCGCCATCCCGGGCGGGACAATCACAAAACGGCTCCGGGTCAGTGTGCTGCCATCCCATAAGCCAGGACTCACAAGACCCCTATCTCCAGACTGCAAAAGCTGAGTTGCTGTCTCATCAGGTATGGAGAGATGAAGTGTCGCACCGGAGTGCGAGTAGCCCTTTACGACAGGTGCAAACGACTCGATCGGTGCGATGCCGTTCGCAGCCAGTGGCTGAGAGGCCGCGACAGCAGCCGCCACCAGGGCAGCCCGGGTCGCCCGGCTTACGAAGGCGGCCTTGATCTGCAAGTGCAAGTGATGTGTGAGCATACCTATAATAAAGCCGCTTCGGAGGCGCTATGCAAGCCCTTCAAAGGCTTTTGGAGGATTTTGCTTGGCTGCAAGTCGGACACTTGCGACGCTGTGGGGCAGGAGTTATATTGAACCAGCGATGCCGCTTTAGCTCAGCTGGTAGAGCAACGGACTGAAAATCCGTGTGTCCCCAGTTCGATTCTGGGAGGCGGCACACAGAATAGGCGTAGATTGTAAAAGATGTGGCAAGGGGCTGGCGTTTACCGTCGGCCCCTTTTCAGTTTGTGCATACCGGACGACCTCGTCCGGTGAAAATCACGACTCGTGCATACCGGACGTCCTCGTCCGGCGTGTAAAAGAGAGATGTGGTGCGGGTGGACGTGGGCGTCCACCCGGCATATGAATCTGGATTCCGCCTTTACGGGAATGACGATGACTTGCGTCGTCGTATATAACAATACTTTTTGGCCATCACATCTCCAACCTCAAACGGAAGGCATCATCGATGATCCTCCGATGGTCAAAAGCGATCTCATCGGGCAGACTTTTGTGTGAAAAGAACCTGACTTCGGCCGCGTCGTCGGCGCTCCGGGGATCCCCTTTTGCCCGACAAAGATAGACGACGCTCGCTGTCGGGAACCGGGGATCGCGATCCGGATCGCTATAAACCCCGATTAATCGCAGATCCTCTATCTCAAGGCCGGTCTCTTCGCGGGCTTCCCGCCTTACAGCCGACTCGACAGACTCGCCCCGTTCGACAAAGCCGCCCGGAAGCGCCCAGCCGTAGGGAGGATTCCTGCGCCTGATGAGCAACACCCCCCGCTCGTCGATCACTACCGCATCGACGGTCAGATAGGGCGTCTCAGGCGGCCACATAAGTGAATGTAGAATGAAGAATGCAGATTGCTTCACTTCGTTCGCAAAGACTACGCAGGGATGTCAGTATCGCAGCAGGGCGGCGATGCCGCCTCCCTTTTCAAGTCCGGGGGCTTGCTCGAGCATATCGACCCGGGCGCCTTGTTCGATGGCGCTGCGCACTGCGAGGTCGTGAATGTCCCCTATTGCGGCGAGGGTGCCTTCGCAGTAAGGGCAGTTGGCCGATCGGGTCGGTACCAGCGCTCCGCACCTCTGGCAACTCATACCCTCACCCGACGATCCGATCAGGACATAGAGTTTGCGCACGTTGCCCTGCTGGAGCGCGGTCAGGACGTCGGACAGCCCCAAGACCCCGCCGCCTCCCGACTGTCCGAGCCGGTGAAAGAGCTCTTCCATCGCCAGCCGCTCAAAGGAACGCTCGACATCCTTCATCACCGGTGTCGCGCGGGCGAGGATCTCGGTCTCCCCGGCATCGACGTTGACCAGGAATTCGCCTGAGACATGACTTGCGAAATGATGCGGCAAGACTTCGCGAAACCGAGCCCGGGCGGTATCAGGCCCACCCAGGAGAACCCGCTTGATCTGTTCCGATTCGAGGATATCTTCCATTGCTGCAGCCGCACCTTTAAGCATCTGCATTAGTGCGATCTCGCGCTTGCGGCCGGCGCGCATCTTTCCGAGGTCACTCCAGGTGTCGCTGCGCGAGCCGGTGAAGTGAACCTCCGGCCGTTCAACATGAAATACCGGTTCGATAAGTCCCATTCCGGTGATGAACAGCCGCGCTTCGTTGCCACCCACGATGACGATAAGGTAGCGCTGGTAGATGTCGATTTGCTGGACGAGCGGCGTGAGATAGGGGCTATCGCGAATGACCAGTTCATTACGAATCGGCACCATCGAATGATAGACCCACCAAAAGTCATCGGATGCGCAACTGAGGATTGCCATCGCGCGGCGAGTGCCTTCGGGCCGGTCGGCGAGGAAGGATTCGATGCGCTTCAGGTTGTCTTGCGCTGCGCTGCGGAGATCGGGAGAATTCAGGGAGTTGGAAGTTTTTAGAAGACTCTTGTAGTGCCGAAGCCACGCCTCGTTCGGGTTTTCGGCAGGATCGACGGTGAGGTATAGAGTGGTGCAGAGCGCACCGGGGAACTTATGAGCCGCAAGTTCCCTTAGTTCCTGACGGGAGATCATTGCAAATGTCCCCAATATGGATGAGGGTCGTGTCCGACGGGTATTGCCCGACGGGAAGTGGATAGACTATGCGCAGTAACTTTGAAACAAACGGTGCACTCTATGATCATCTGTCAATTCAGGATGAAACGAGGTCACCAGCAGGTTCTTCCGGCGCAGCATGACCGGTTCGTTCTGATATTCGGCGAGGATGCTCACCTCCCGGCCAATTTTAAGAAATTTCGGTGCGCGGATGAAGATGCCGTCGAACGGGCGATCAAAGCCCGCAATCGCCAGCGGAGCCACAAATGAATCGACCTGTCTCCCGTAGGCGTTGCGGGCGACCTCTGCCTCGATGAGCCCCCATCTTGGCTGAGGCGGGCCATCGCCTTTGCCGAGCAGGATGGCACCGGCACAGGTGCCCCAGGTGGGCAGGCCGGAGGCGATTCGCGCTTTCAGTTCTGCGCCGAGCGGCGACTCCGCCAGTTGCAGATGCATCGTCGTCGATTCGCCGCCGGGGATGATGAGGCCCGACAGGCCCTCAAGGTGTTCGATTTTGCGGACTTCGACAACTTCGGCGCCGAGCGCCTCGAGAGCGCGCCGGTGCAGGACAAAGTCGCCTTGAAGCGCAAGGATACCCACACTTGTCATAGCGATTTGATTACGCTGTAACCACCCTAAGGAAGCGAGCCGGTCAGGCTTCCTACCAATTCCGCTGCTCCAGAAGTCTGTGATTGAACGGCTTCCCAAAGCTCGTTCAGAGTGCTTACGCGAGGGAAGGTGAAGAGCGTGCGCCTTTCCTGGTCGGTAATCTCTAGGACAAATGTGGAGTACCAGCCTATCGGGTTTAGATTCTCGTCATAACCTCTTTCACTACTCTCGTAGAGACGCAGAAATCGCCCTTCAAAGGAGGTTTCGTAGCAAATAGTCACCAGAGCGTCAGTCCCGTGTTGTAGCCACGATGGAGGTTTCTCCAATCTCCACATGAGTTGCCGATCTTGTGTCCTTTTGGCCAACTCCGCGACGGCCTTCCTAACTTGAGTATCCGTCATTGTATTGGTGCCTTTCTTCTGTCAGTGATCTTTAATTCTATTTGTGCGTAGATGTTGTCAAGCTTCAAGTAAAAGGAATGTATTTCATCCCTGCTTCCTGGATATTTGGTCTTACCCATAAGAGGTCTGACTAATCTTATCGCAGTCGTAATTTCTCTCGCCAATGATGGCATATGAGTCTTGATGGATCGCAATAATGTCAGAGATCGCTCTATCTCAGTCCACACTGCTTCTCTCACATCAGAAGATTGGATTTGCTCAGTTCGGAGTCTAAAAAGAGCGGACTTGCAATCCTTGAGCTTTTTTGCAAGTTGGGGCATACGTTGGATTAGATAGTAATCTTCCCGTAGCTTCTTGACTCTTGATCTCACTCCCAAGGTGAAGATCAGAGTGCCCAAAGTAATTATACTCCCGATGATAGAGGACCAATCAGCAATTAAGGGAATAGGTAAGTTCATTACACTACCACCCTCGTCCAGCCAGCAACTCCCCTTCCGGTATTTTGCCGATCTCAAGCCCCGGCATTGCGCCTGCCAGGCCGCGCGAAGCATTCAGCACTTCCTCCGGGTCCTGGTAATGCGTCGTAGCGTGAACGATGGCGCGCGCCCGCGCCGCCGGGTCCTCGGACTTGAAGATGCCCGACCCGACGAAGACCGCCTCGGCGCCCAACTTCATCATCATTGCGGCATCGGCCGGTGTCGCTATGCCGCCCGCGGCGAAATTGGGAACCGGTAGTTTGCCCGTTGCCGCGACTTGCTTCACAAGTTCGAACGGCGCACCAAGACGCTTTGCCTCGGACATCAGTTCCTCGGTGCCGAGTGTCGTCAGGCGGCGCATTTCGCCGGTTACGGAGCGCATGTGACGGACCGCTTCGACGACGTTGCCGGTTCCGGCTTCGCCTTTGGTTCGGATCATAGCCGCGCCTTCGCCGATCCGGCGGAGGGCTTCGGCGAGGTTGGTCGCGCCGCAGACGAACGGCACCCGGAAGTCGTGCTTCCAGACGTGGTTGGTCTCGTCGGCAGGGGTCAGCACCTCCGATTCGTCAATGTAGTCAACCCCGAGGGCTTGCAAAATCTCGGCTTCGACGAAATGCCCAATACGTACTTTCGCCATCACCGGGATCGTTACCGCTTTCATAATGTCTTCGATGACCTTGATCGAAGCCATTCGAGCCACGCCGCCGTCGCGACGGATGTCGGCCGGAACTCGTTCGAGCGCCATCACCGAGCAGGCGCCGGCATCTTCAGCGATCCGGGCTTGTTCGGCCGTCGTAACGTCCATTATAACCCCGCCCTTGAGCATTTCGGCGAGGCCGACTCTTAGTAGGAAGCCATCCTTACCGGCAACCGGAACCGGGAGAGGGTGACCATTGGAAGCGTGTGACATATTGAATGTTGGATGAAGAATGCTGAATGTAGATGATCGACTTGCTTGCACTCTCATACAAGCGAAGTGATGCAAGACGATAGAATTACCTTGCAATAGGGTTCGTTGTGCAGCGATCTCTTATCTTGATTCTAAAGTCTAAATAATGGGAGCATCAAAAAGTAGCATCAGTAGGGCGGACATTCTTGTCCGTCCTAAGGGCAGGCAGGAATGCCTGCCCTACTGGAGAATCACAATCATCCGCACCCTATAAAAACGCTTAAGCTCCAATCCCTAATCCCTAAGCCCTAAGCCCTAAGCCTAATATAACCCTTCCGTCCCGTCGGTCGCAAATGAACGAAGGTCGTCAGCGCCGGGGATGGAAGGTCCGAACGACCTCTATCAGGTGCGAGCGGTCGATGTGGGTATAGATCATCGTGGTGTCTATGGAGACATGCCCCAACAGTTCCTGAACGTCGCGTAGTCCTGCGCCGCCCTCAAGAAGATGCGTGGCAAAGGAATGCCTAAGGGTATGCGGAGTCACTCGCCGCTCAATCCCGGCCGCCTGGACATAGTTCTTTAGAATCAAATAGAAGCCTACCCGGCTGAGCGGGCGTCCGGTCTTAGCCGCCAAAAATAGTCTTCCAAAAGCATGCGGCGCCGCGCGAACAAGCGACGGCCGCCCTTTGGCAAGATATTCGACGAGTGCCGTTCGCGCGCAATCCCCTACCGGCACCAGACGTTCTTTGGAGCCTTTCCCCAGCACCTTCAGAATCGCTCCCTCAAGCAGGAAATCATCGAGCGCTACTCCGACCAGTTCGCTTACCCGCAGCCCGCAGCCATAGCCCAGTTCGAGCATCGCCCGGTCGCGCAGGCCGGTTGGTGTCGCAAGGTCTGGCTGATCAAGCAGCCGTTCGATGTCACTTACCGACAGGACATCGGGCAGATGACGTCGCTGCCGCGGCCCGGTCAGGTGAATCGTCGCATCGGAATTGACGGCGCCTTCGCGCAGCAGATAGCCAAAGAAGTGCCGGATCGCCGAGAGCCGTCGGTTTATGGTAGCCGGCGATGCACCGGTGCGGGAGAGTCTCGCAAGATAATTGGTCAGATCGGTCGGGCGGACGTCCGACCAGTTATCGGGAACAGACTCACCCCAGAACTGGATGAGGTCGGCTAAGTCGCGACGGTAGGCTTCGCGTGTGTTGTCCGAGAGTCCTTCCTCGAGCGCGAGTCCCGAAAGAAAACCGGCGACCGCCTCCCACAGGGCCGGTCCGTCGGTTGATTCCAGGCTAAGGTCCCCGGACGATGCCGAGTTCACCACAAGGCTTCGGCACCCGGTTGCAGAAAGGGGTTCGTCTCCCGCTCGACACCGATCGTTGTTGCGGGGCCATGCCCCGGCAGAACCAGACACTCATCGCCGAGCGGAATAAGTTTCTCCCGGATCATCCTTATCAGCAGAGGCATACTGCCACCCGGGAAGTCCGTCCGGCCAACCGAGCCCTCGAAAAGAACGTCTCCGGCAAATATGAAATCTTCTCCTGCCAGTGCAATGTGCCCCGGACTATGCCCGGGGACATCGAGCACATGAAGAGTTATGGCTCCCAGTTCGACAAGGTCGCCCTCGCGCAGCAACCGGTCGGCCAACGGCGCGACGATCTCCGGACCGTAGAATGATGACAGGTTTCGCTGCGGATCGGACAGCATCGGCGCATCAGCGGCTCCGATCCAAACCGGAGCCTCTGTAGCCTTTTTGAGCCCGGCCAATCCTCCAATATGATCGCCGTGACCATGGGTTGCCACCAGCGCTTCAACCCGGGCCTTGACATCCTTGAGGTGACATAGGATGCGGTCATCCTCGTCGCCGGGATCGATCACCAATGCCCGGCCGGAGGAAACATCCTGTATGAAATAGCAGTTGACCATGAGATCGCCCACTACCAACCGGTCGATTCGCACCCTATCGTCGCTGCGCAGGGTCGTCGCTCCGGTTGAGACGTTATCGTATCGACCACCCGGCATTAACCCTCTCGCAGCCGGCGGAGTGCCTCCTCGAAGCGATCCATTCCCCGTCGCAGTTCTTCCCTCGAAGCGGCATACGATATCCGGATATAGCCGCCGGTTCCGAAGGCTTCGCCGGGAACTGTAGCAAGGTGCACCACATCGAGAAGATACCGTCCGAGATCGTCCGAGGATTTGAACGACCGCTTGCCGGTCGATGTTCCTAAATAGCGGGCGATGTTCGGAAAGAGGTAGAATGCACCATCGGGTTTGATGCAGGTGAGGTCTGGAATTTGCGCCAGACGCCCGAGGCAGTAGTTCCGTCGCGTCTCAAACTCATCGCGCATCCGGACGACTTCGGCAGCCGCCCCGTCAAGTGCCGCCAGTCCGGCCCACTGCGATATTGACGACGGATTGGAGGTGTTGTGCGACTGCACCTTGCACATTCCCGAGATCAACTCCTTTGGCCCAAGTGCATATCCGAGGCGCCAGCCGGTCATTGAGTAGGATTTCGAGAAGCCGTTGATTATTAGCGATAAGGATTTCGCTTCCAGCCCCGGGGCCGCGAGCGAGGTGAACGGAAAGCCGCCATAGGTAAGTTTCTCATATATCTCGTCCGAGATGATGAAGACACCCGCCTCGCGGCAGATTTCGATCAGGGGCACAAGGTCTTCCGCCCGATAGGCGGAGCCGGTCGGATTGGAGGGGTTGTTGATGATAACCGCACGGGTGCGCGGGGTGAGACTTTTGCGCAGTGCTTCCGACATCAGGCGAAAGCCCTCGTCCTCCGTCGTATCGACTACCACCGGCTCGCCACCGGCAAGATAGATCATGTGGGTATAGGAGACCCAGTAGGGCGCCGGGACTATCACCTCATCGCCCGGGCTTAGGAGGGCTTGAAAGGCGTTGTAAAGCGACTGCTTGGCACCGGTCGAGACGATTACGCAGGAGGGGTCGTAGTGAGCGCCGCATTCAAACTCGAACTTGCGGACGATCGCCTCGCGCAGTTCGACGATGCCCTCGTTGAGGGTGTAGCGTGTCCGGCCGTCAGCGATGGCTTTCCCGGCGGCATCGCAGATCTGTTTCGGGGTCGGAAAGTCAGGCTCGCCGACCGACAGATCGACGATGTCGATGCCTTCCGCTTTCATTTGAGCCGCCCGGGCGGCTATGCCGAGTGTCGGCGATGGTGCTATACGATCAAGTCGGCTCGAGAGCATAGTGTCGGTCAGGTTGCTGGTGATATGGATTTACTTGCGATTATAGATGACAACAGGCTGTTAGATGCAGGCGGGGAAGGCCTTGTCAAGTCGTAAGAAACAATCTCTTGATTCAACCGGAGGGACTATCCCCCCTATAATTTCAATATACTCCCGCCGTGAAAGCAATGACAAGGCAGAAAGCGCTTCTTTGGCATCGCCGACCTCTTTGGCAACCTGATGCGACTCCCTGCCGGTTAGGCCGGATGGCTTGACTTCGCACCGCTTAGGGCATATTATTTGTAGATATGGATAACGATTTAGGTGGAACAATCTGTAACGGCCGATGCCGGCTCCATTACGCATAACCGATCTGCCGGCGCCGATGGCAGCGGATAGACTCCAACTTAGCGAACGCGAGCGGATAATCCTGCGGCATATTGTTCAGCACTTTATCCTCTCGGCCGATCCGGTCGGATCGCGGGCGCTTGCCCGCCGGACCGGTTTGTCGCTCTCGCCGGCGTCGATCCGCAACGTGATGGCCGACCTCGAGGAGATGGGCTTGCTGACACATCCTCACACCTCAGCCGGACGACTTCCCACGAGTCTCGGCTACCGTTTCTATGTCGATGACCTTATGCAGGACGAGGAACTGAGTGCAGCCGAACGGCGGGCAATCGAGCAGCGGATCGAGCAGATTTCCCCCGAAGCGACCGACATCCTCAACCAAATCGGCGATCTGCTGGGACGCGTCTCGCGGCTGTTGGGAGTTATCCTCGCGCCCGACCTCTCAAGCGGTATCCTCGAGCGGGTCGAAATCCTCCGCGTCGCAGCCGGCCGCTTGATGGTCGTCGTCGTGGTTCGTGCCGGTCTAGTGCGGACCATTATGCTGGAACTTAGCAGCCCGATCTCTGATGCCGACATTGCCGTCGCGGTGCGTCTTATCAACGAAAGATTGGGCGGAATGCGCCTGGCCGACATTCCGGTTGAAGCGGAGCAGCGCCTGGCCGGAGAGGGCGCTGCCGACAACGCGGTAGTACGGCTCTTTATCGACTTCCCCGAGCGTATTTTCGCCCCCGACCCCCCGGGCGAAGTCCATCTTGGCCCGGCCCGGCACGTCTTCGACCTTCCGGAGTTCTCCGCTCCCGACAAGATGCGCGGTATCATCGAACTCATTGAGGATCGCGACGTCATCGTCCATCTCTTGCGCGACCGGGGCGAAGGCGTAACCGTCACCATCGGCGATGAGAATTCGTCCGGACAACTGCGCGACTTCAGCGTCATCACCTCCCACTATCTCCACGGCGGATCGCGCGGCACGCTCGGCATCATCGGCCCGACAAGGATGAACTACTCCCGGCTCATCGCTCTGGTCAACCTCACGGCACGGCTTCTGAGCGAGCGCTTGAAGAGCCGCTGAGTCGGGTATTGCACCCGGACGCCATTTCTCTCCAAGCCGTCCCTTCGGACGGACGACCCTCTCGTTTTAATCGGTCGCTTCAGGCAATGCCGAACGCTTCTTTCTTCCCGTCAACTTAATGGGACCCGATCTTAATGTCCAATCTCACCGAGCCAAATACTGAGCCTGTCCAGCGCTCCAGTTTTTGGCGGCAACTACGCGCCGATGTCTTTTCCGGAACCCTTATCATTGGGCCGATTGTCGTTACCGTTTTCCTGCTCTATAAAATCTTCCAACTGCTCGACGGAATCCTGGGACGGATCATAAGTCAGATACTGCGCGACGGCCTGGGTCTGAAGTTCTTTGGGGAGGGCAATCTGCCCGGCGTAGGTCTCATAGCGCTGTTCTTACTCATCATTCTAACCGGCTGGGCGGCGCGCCGGGCGCTCGGCAAGGCGCTCATCAACACCGGCGAACGGCTCATCACCAACATCCCGCTCGTCAACAAGATCTATAAGATATTCCAGCAGATCAGTTTCGCCCTCTCGAAAGGACGGCGCGACCTCTTTCAGCGCGCGGTCCTAATAGAGTATCCGCGCAAAGGTATTTACTCGATAGGTATCGTAACCGCCGAGAGCGTGGGTCGTTTACAGGCATCTATACCTAATGAAGCGGTTCCGGTTTTCATCATCAGCACTCCCAACCCGACCACCGGATTTATCATATTTGTCCTGCGAACCGAGTTGATACACATCAACATGTCGGTGGAAGAGGCGCTGAAACTGGTCGTTTCGGGCGGCATCACCGAGACCCTGGAGACGAAGGAAAATGCTCCCTTGACGGAAGAAGGAATGCCAACTGAGCCGTGACGCTGTAAACCAACTGGTGCCGTCAATTCTGCTGGCTGCGGTGAGCATCCTCCATTCGGAGAGCAGGTGGGAAGGGGGGACGGCGGTGCTGCAAATGGAGAAAGGGCTCGATCTGGATGGCTGGAGCGAATCGATCCAACTGCCGGTCAGGCTCGACGGCGGCGGTGAGACGACATTTCGCCATAAACTTGCCGTCCAACTTTGGAGCCTGCCCGGTTACCAGCCTCAGTGGCGCAGCGAGCAGACTTCGAGATTGGGGTTTACCCGTCCCATGACCGAGCGCATCGATCTCGAACTGTCCGGCGACATTGAGATCTTTAACGCTCCACCGCTGCGACCCGGAAGCGGGGGTCGTGAAGCGCTCGTCCCACTTCCTTTGGACGGCACTGTTCAGCGATCCTTTTCCACTCTGCCTATGCCGGCAGCGGTTGCGCAGTCCAACTGGAATCTCACCGGCGGCGGGAGGCTGAGGCCGAGCGACTCGATTCTGGTGTTCGTCGGGAGCGGGCCGTTCGTCCGGCAGCGAAGCGACTGGCGGGCTTCGGGATGGCAGCACCACGCGGCTTTCGAGGGTTGGTCCGGCAGTCAGGGGATCGACCTCGACGCCTGGATTCGCGACTTCGATGAGGGCAACGAAACCGGACTATCCGGACGTGGACGAGGCACCTATCGCCTCTCCGATGCGGCTTATGATAGTCTTTCGTTTCAATTTGTTCAACGCGACGAGTTTGCCGGAACCGGGCCGTCGGCACGTCGTAAGGACGACCGGTTGCAGGTGGCAAGTTTTCTCGCTGCCAACCCGGGCGAGGGTGTCGATGCCGGCTGGGAATCCCGGTTCGAACGGCAAACGGTTACCCATTCGACGGCGGCTACAAGTTACGAGGATTTCCAGTTCCACTGGCAAAATGATCTAAATTTCGGTCTGCGCCGAGGGGATTACCGCCTCCAGGCTGGGGGTGGCATCGACCTGCAGGAACAGCAGTATGCCGGTTCCCTTACCCAGGGACGCCGCATCCACCTCGCGACAAACTTGGGACGATTTCATTCCGGCGATTCGCTGGTGTTGACCGCTCGAGCCATTCGCTACCGCTACGACACCCCCGACCTCGCCGATCAGAACGACCGCGATGAACTTCGGCATCTCTTCGTGGCTTCGGGAGGCTGGCGCTTCGATCCCCATCTCGGCCTGCGCCTTTCGGTGGAGGTTGACCTGACCCACTACGTTAACCTGCACACCGGACGCAGCGGCGAAAATCGCTGGAACCGTCTCTATACTCTAAGGGCGGAAGTTCCCTGGCAGGCCGGGCGATTCTCCAATCAGGCGCGCTATTCCGTATCCGGAAACTACGTAATCTATGATTATGACCGGTATGATCAGTTGTTGGGCCGCGCCTTCCGGTCATTTATTGCCGCCGACTCGCTGACGATCCAGATGACCGATCGAGTCTACGTTCGCCTGACCGGGCAGTGGGGACTTGAGGATCATGGCCGCTTGGACTCCGATGAATGGAGACAGGACGTCGCCGAAGATGGCCGGGTCCGGTCCATCAGCAGTGAGGTATCGTATCGCTCGTTCCGGGATTGGAAGACCGGCGTCGGTTGGACCTACCACCGTCGTCAAACCTGGGAGCATCGAGCAGGGGGAGGGCGTGAACCACTCGAGGATGTCCTGACCGATGGTCCAATGGTGCGCTGCGAACTGAATGCCGGTTCCGGGGTGCGGGCGACGTTTCGCGCCGTCTGGCTCGATGTCCGCGACCGCTTGCGAGGGAGGTACCGGCTGCCAGACGTCTCCCTGACCTGGGCCTGGCATTGGTAACGCACCTTAGGACGCTTTTCGCCACCTTTTCGCTCCTGTTGGCCTTAAGCAGCCTATTGGCGCAGGATGAACCGTCCCGGATCTGGGCTATCCGCATCGCCGGCAATCGCGTCACCCAATCCGAGTTGATAGAAAGGGAGATGACCTCCAAGGTCGGGATGCCGGTCGAATCATCCCGGCTTGAGGCCGATCGCAGACGGCTGATGTCGCTCGGCCTCTTCAACCATGTCGATATCGCCGTGGTAGCTGACCAGGGGCGGGTCGTTCTGAGGGTCACCGTCACCGAGCGGTTTTACATCTATCCCTTGCCGATACTGGCTTATGACCCGCTCGATCCGAAGCGGCGGGTGGTCGGGCTAAGGCTGCATCACGACAATTTCCGCGGCTACGGTGAACGGCTGAGCATTGCCTATTGGGACGGGTATCAAAATGGCGCTTCGATCCTGCACCGCGATCCCTGGTTCTCCATTAAAGGCGCCTTTGGAGTCCAGATTTTCGGCCTTACCAACAGGCGTGAACTGGCGCGCCCCGATACGACCGGCTATGTCGATACCCAGACCGATCTGGTGGCACTCCGGCTGCAGCATCGCCTGCACCAAAGGTCCTGGATCGGCTTCGAGGGGCAATGGGAGGAGCGCTATTCCAAAGCTGCCTTCTACACCCTCGCCGGCTCCGGCCGCGACCGGCTGATGGTGGGACGAGTCTTCTTCGAAGCCGACGGCCGGGATCACATCTACTATCCCTCAAGCGGCTACTATCTGCTCGCCATGACCGAGTCGGACATGATGATCGACACCTCGCATGTCTTTCACTTGCAACTTATCGATCTGCGCGCTTATCGCCCGGTCGGAGGCGTTATACTGGCGGGGCGGTTTTACGCCGAGAACAGCCTCCGTCAATTGCCCTATTATCGCCGGCTTGAGATATCGCCGGTCAATATCCGGTCGAAGCAAACCGAAAACCTGCTCGGGCTGGGCCTCGCGGCTCTCAACCTCGAGACCCGGTTCAATCTGCTGCCGCTGCGTTATATTAATGGTCCGAACTGGGCTCTCGTCGGGCCTTATGTGCAGAACATGAAGTTCAGCATCGAAGGGTTGTTGTTTCTGGACAACGCCGTCGTGCGGAGAGTCGCACCGCAAAAGGAACTCACCTTGCGAGCCTGGGGAGGGGGGTTGCAGTTCCAACTGCCCTATGTCGAAACAGCGCGCATCGTCGCCGGATGGAATCCCGAGAGTCGGTTGGGCGATCCCTTTCTTCACGCTTCCCTCGATGTCACTTTCTGACGACAATGCGGCTTCCCTACATTCTCGTTGAGTCCGTAACCCGTGAGGGGCTCATCCATATAGGAAAGGACGAAGCGTCACATCTGGCTAAGGTCCTGCGCGCCCGACCAGGATTTCGCTTTATCGGATTCGACGGCAAGGGTCAGGGTTGGGAAGGTGAATGGGAGGGCAGCCGCCCCGGTGGAGGGGGGATTGCAAGGGTCGTTCAGCCGCTTCCCTACGAATCCGAGACGAAACCGTCCGTTACGTTGGCTGTCGGTATCGTCAAAGGCCCCCGGATGGATTGGGCAGTCGAGAAAGCCGCCGAGTTGGGGGTGGAGCGCTTCCTGACCTTTCATTCGCGCTTCGGCGTGGTAGAACCGGGAGCCAGACGGCTTGCCCGCTGGAAATCCATTGCCATCGCCGCCGCCAAGCAGTCGCGTCGGCTCCGCCTGATGGAGGTCTGTCCCCCGGTTGATTTTGAACTACTGATACGCAACTTCGGCAGTGAGCATCCGGCTGGTTCCGTTCTTGCTCTTGACCTGCTGCCGGAATCGGTCGAACCGGGCACAGCCCAGTATGGGATGACGTCCTTCGACCGGACAACCTTTGTCATCGGCCCCGAGGGGGGCTTTTCCGACGATGAGCGGTCGATTATTCGCAAAGCCGGGATACCGTCTATCTCACTGGGAAGACATCCCTTGCGCACTGAAACCGCGGTAGTCGCAGCAGCAACGTTGGGGTTTAACCCCATGGTCAGGTTCGCAAGGTGACTAACTCTATCCTGCGTGTCGGCATCGGACTGATGCGACCGCTCAATATGGCTATCACCTTTGCGGCGGTCGTGATGGGAGGGTTGCTTGGCAAGGTCGAACCGGAGGGCTTGCCCGAGGTTTTGCTTGCGGCACTCGCGGCAGCGTTGGTCGCCGGCGGCGCCAATAGCCTGAACGATGCCTGCGATGCGGAGATCGACCGGCGCAACCGGCCCGAACGCCCGGTGCCGTCGGGTAGAATCTCACCGGAAGGTGCGCGCAACTGGGGCTTCTACCTGATGCTGGCCGGGGTCCTTTGCGGTTTCACGGTGAACATTCCCGCCGGGATCGTGGCGACTGGCGTGTCGGGTCTGATGATTCTCTACGACTACCGCCTCAAGCGGGAATTGCTGTGGGGTAATCTCGCGGTGGCGCTATCGACCGGACTGGCACTCTACTACGGCGCGCTTGCAGCCGGGCATCCGGCAGCGGGCATCGTCCCCGGGCTGTTTGCCTTCCTCATCAACCTGGCACGGGAGATCATCAAGGACGTCGAAGACGTCGCCGGCGACAGGAGCGCTGGCGCCGGCACTCTTCCGATTCGATACGGCTCCC
>VGIQ01000073.1 GCA_016867835.1 Calditrichota bacterium
GTCATCATAACCGGGCTTAATGAAGCTTTCGTCATCACCGCCGAACAGCGCCAGCGTCTTATCGACAAGGACCCCAAGTCCGCCGAGATCATCGTCCCCTTCGTCAAAGGCGATGATGTGCGGAAATGGCGTGTGAACTATCGGGATAGATACTTGATCCTGACCAAAATCGGCGTCGAAATTGGGGAATACCCCTTGGTCTACGATCACCTCAAAAAGCATCAAGAGAAACTTGAAAGAAGACAGGATCAGGGGAATTTCTGGTGGGAATTAAGGGCGTGCGATTATTACGATGAATTCGCCAAGCCGAAGATTGTCTGGCCGGATATTGCGAAGGAGAGCCGGTTTGCCTTAGACAAAAATGGATATTTTTATGGCAATACGGTGTATTTTAGCCCGGTGGATTGCTACTATTTGCTTGGCTTGTTGAATTCCAAGCCTGTGTGGCAGTATCTTCTAAGGCATACCGCTGTCCTCGGCGATCCGGATAAGGGAGGGCGGGTTCGGCACTTCCGTCAATATATGGTCACCATACCGACTTCAGCCAACGGCAACAAAGAGGCTATCATGAATCTTGCCGAGAGAGCCGTGATGCTCAAAGACAAGATCACTACCTCCCTCGGCCTTGCCGAGCGCCGCCGCCTCGAGGCGCAACTGCTCGAAGTCGAGCGCGAGATCGACCGAGCTGTCTATAACCTGTATGGCTTGACAGAGAAGGAGATTGCGATTGTGGAGGGGCGCTCGTAGCGCCAGCATCTTGCTGGCAGTGAAAGCCGCCAGGATGGCGGCGCTACGGTTTCATCAGCATTGGCATTGGTCATTAGTCATTTCCATCACCCTTCCGTCACCCTTCCGTCACCGCGTATCTCTATGCCACTACACAGGATACGCCATTTCGGTGACGATGTGACGATTTTTTTGCTACACCCCCCTCATCCGGACTAGTCTGCATCTAAGACCTTGCCGCCAATCCCAATTCCACTTTCGTCCGTGCACCGGTTCGTAGTTCCTGATAGACTTCCAACAACCCCGTCGCATCTTCGTCGATCGACTTGACCGGCTCGATGCCGTCCCGCAGCGATGCGAGCATTTCCGGCGCCGCCGCCAGTTTGCGTATCGCCGATGCCAGGTCGTCAGCATTGCCCGGCTCGAAGAGGATGCCGTTCACCCCTTCCGAGACGATCTCCGGAACCCCCCCCACCCGCGGCGCTATGACCGGCACTCCCGCTTGAAGCGCCTCCCGCACCACAAACGGATAATGCTCGAACCGCGACGGCACCACCACCGCATCGGCTCCCGCGAGCAGCCCGGGCAGATCCTCCGGCTTATACTCCCCTCCATAATGCACCCGCTCAGGATGCGGCTGCTCTTTCAAGCCCTCGTCAAGCAGGTCCTGCTCATAGGGTCTTCCGTAAAGTTCAAGGTGCACCGGATCGCCGTTCATTTGAGTGAATGCCTTCAGGAGCAGATCGACGCCCTTCACTTTGGTAACGTTGCTTAGACAGAGCAGGCGCAGTTCACCGCCCTCTGTTTCTTTGCGCGGCAGCGGGTCAAAGGTGGAAAGTCCCAACGGCGAAAGGCGAATGTCGGGATGCGCCAGACCGTGCCGGTGCAACTGGTCGATCAGGAACTGCGTCGGCGATAGAACAACGTCCGCAGCGAGCAACATCTCCTTCATGCGCCGGAACCTGCGCTCCATATAGGCGAGCGTTTCGGCGTAGCGGTTCATCGACCACTTCTGGTTGCGGGCGTGGAAACAAGCCGCGCAACGCATCGGAGACGACGCTCCGGCGCTGCAGTAAGCCTGCCCTTGATACTGGAGGTGGTATTGTTCGCAGAAGAGATAGGCATCGTGAAGGGTCAGTGCCACCGGCAAACCGCAGGACGAGGCCGCCTCCATAGCGCTTCCGGTGAAGCCGATCAGGTGCTGAAAGTGGGTCACATCGAAACGTTGTTCCGGCAGCCACTCGCGTAACCGGTCGGCTGCCCAGGGGTCGTCCACCATCTCTTTCAAGCCTCGCGGCGGCAGGAGGTTTATCTGCACCACCCGCACGTCGCCGTCGAGCGATTCGGCGATCCGCCCATCGGGAAGATGCGGACTTCGCTCCGGCACCAGGACCGTTACCGCCGCACCTTGTGACCGAAGGGACTGAGCCAGGCTTCGCGTATATAGTTCCGTCCCCGCGAGCGACGCCGGCGGGTAGCCATGCGCTACCAGCAACACCGACGGATCGCCGCTTGATGCCGTTCTCCTGAGGGTCGTCGGAGCACTGATACGGCCTGCAGTAAGTAGCTCGAGATCGCTGATCAACTGCAGCGTCCAGGGTGTGTTGCGGACTTCGAGGCTCTTCCGTGCCCATACAATCGCCCCGTCCATATCATTCCACTTCAGAAGCCGCTGCGATGCCAGCAGCAAGGCGGTCGCCTCCGAGCCTTCCGGATCAGTCTCCCACTGCAGCGTCGGAAAGAGTTCCGGCAAGGTCTGCCGTTCGAGCATTCCTTTTGCAATCCGCGCCTCAAACGAGGTGTCGATATCGACCGAACCGCTCGAGAGGTTGGAGTCGTGCCACCGCCACAGCGCCACCGGCCGTTCGAGCCGCTTGAACCGGCCCACCGGCGCGAGCCGGACATACCACTCGTAGTCATGCGCACGCCTGAAGGACTCGTCGATGAGTCCGACCTGGTCGAATGCCGACCGGCGGACGAGCGTTCCCGGATTCGGGATCGCATTGTGCTGAAACATCTCGGAGATCAAGTCGAAGGATCGCTCCCACCAGTCCTCGTGCTTCAGCGTCCCGCGCTCGCGCAGGTGGTCATCGACTGCAATTAGCGATCCGTAGATCACATCGGCATCGGGGAACTGCTCCAACTTTACGGCGTAATCCTTGAGCAAGTCCGGCAACAGAATATCGTCGGAGTCGAGCCAGAGAACGAACTCCCCGCGAGCCACCCTAATAGCCCGGTTGCGTGTTGCCGGAGCCCCGGCGTGACTACCCGGTAGGTAGCGCACCCGGGGATCGTTCACATGAGCCATCATTTCCGCGGTGCCGTCGGTCGAGCCGTCATCGGCGACGATCACCTCGAAGTGTGGGTAGTCCTGACCGAGGGCGCTCTCGAGCGCCTGCGGAAGATAATGCGCCCGGTTGTAGGTCGGGATCAGGATGGAGATGAAAGGCGCCGGGCCGGAGTCGATGCCGGGCTTTCGTCCTGGTTGCTTGAGGGGGACTTTCTGCTTCCGGATGAGCCCTTGCAACTGCTTCACCGCCCGGGAGTTGCGTGCCGACGGATGGAGTTGTTGAGCCTGTCGGACAAACTCCAGCGATCCCTCGTAGTCCTTCAATTCAAATAGATGCGCAGCGACGATCAGGAGCGCTCGCGACTCACATTCCGCCTCCGAACGGACGTCCCACGGCTCACCCGGGAAAAGTTCCCTCAGCGTATAACGTTTGAGTACCGCCTTGATGATAGGCGGTGAATACTTTTGATGCACCTTATCGCGGTCGCTCATCATCATTGTGCCGTGCATCCGGCGGCGATAGACAGTCGCCTTGATATGCTTGAACTCGGCCTGCCGCGCCAGCCGGCTCCAGAACTCGTCGTCGTAGCAGTTCTGGAAGAATTCGTCGAACCCCCCGGCGAGGTCGAAGCAGGTGCGTCGGACGACCGCTCCGCCATGCGGCAGGACGGTGTTATTGACCAGCATTCCGAACAACTTGTTCTTCATCCGGTACCAGTCCGAGAACTCCTTCTTCCCGGTGGCGCGCATCTTTTCGTCGGTTATGATCCAGTCGCCGTAAAAGACATCGACGTCGGGATGCTCTGCAATGGCAGATTGATAGAGCGCGACCGTCTTGGGCAGGATTGCATCGTCGGAATCGAGCCAGAGGATGTACTTCCCTCGTGCCGCCTCAATCGCGCTGTTCAGCGTTGCCGGAGCGCCGCGATGTTCACACTTCAGGTAGCGGATCCGCGGGTCTCTGCAGGCAGCCATCACTGCATCAGTATCGTCGGTCGAGCCGTCATCGACGACGAGGACTTCGTAGTCTCGCGCGTCCTTCTGTTTAAGTGCACTCTCAATAGCCTCCGGAAGCAGGTCGGCGCGGTTGTAGGTGATGATGGCGACGGTGATTATAGGTTCCGGTAGAGGGGGCACGTCAACGTCCTCCTTAGAAGTGTCCGATACGATGTTCGAAGTCTCGAGCAGTTGGTCCAAGATCTGATCCACGGCGTTAAGTTCCCGTCCCCGCGAGTAGCGCTCTTCGATGATGCGGCGATAGTGTTCCGGCTCAAAGCGGGTATCAAGAAGTAGTTCAACGGCCTCATCTACCGTCCGGAAGACGAACTCCGGCCCGAATTGCCCGGCAGGTTCACCGACATAGTCGTGCAGCACCGGCTTAAGTCCCCGCGCCATCGCTTCGATCACACAAACCGGATGCCCTTCGACGACGCTGGTGAGCAGCAGATAATGTTTGTCCTCAAGCCAGGCGCTTATATCCTCGATATTGCCGTCGAGGAAGACGTGCCCGGCAAGGCCAAGTTGTTCAACCATCTTGTGAAGGTAGATGTCGAGCGCTCGATCCTGCACGGTTCCCGCCCAGTAGAGCCGGAATCTCGGCTCCCGCTTCACGAGCGACTCCATGATCTGCAGCATTAACGCCGGGTTCTTGTCGCTCTGAACGCGCGCCACAAAGGCAATGTTGAAGCCCCGCTCTCGCTCGAGGAGACGGAACCGGTCCAGATCGACGCCATTGGGAATGATATGGGTGCGAGTCAGGTCCGACAGGCGAAGGCCGTGTAAGTCTTCCAGGATCGCTTCGACGTGCGGCGCTATGAAGATCAGGTCGTCGATGTTTTTCCAGTCGATCTTCTTCGGCGATTCGGTAAACGCCTCATAACGATGCAGCCGGACGACAACTGGCTTGGTTTTGGGCAGATTCGACGCAGCGATCAAGGCCGGTCCGGTAGCCCACTCGAACCAGGCGAGGTCGCACCACTCGAGGTGTTTGAGCAGTTGATCCCCCTTGGCATCGGCGACTTTGACCTTGCGGATGTCGTTGCCGGCACGTTCCAGATTAGCGATGATCGGATCGACGAAGCGGAAGTCGTCGGCATTGGCGATGAAGAGCAGCCGTCGGTTCGATATCGTCTGACGGACATGGTTGGCCGTCAATTCGGGTCGCACCACATGAACCTCACTATTAACCGGATGATCGGGCAATGTCTGCAAACCATCGGCGTTGTCAGGCGAAAGCAGGAAGATCAGGCCGTCACAATAGAACGGACTCGCCTTCAAGCGCTGCATCAGGATGGCCGATTCTTCCTTCGTCCCATGCCAGTAGTAGCAAATACAGCGGTCGGTGCGCCAGCCATGCTTGCGAGCCAGAGTTTTCAGCGTAGTATAGGAGTAGTAGTAGTTGTGGTCTTCGTGCACCATTTCCGCTCCGCCGGCAAGTTGGTCGAAGGCGCGGGACGAATAAGCGTTGGGAACCGACACCACCATAGCGCAGCCGAATCTCCGGGCTGATTCGAGGAACCGTCCCGGATTGTCAAGATGCTCCATCAACTCTGACGCAACAATCAGATCCGGCTTATCATCGAGAGACAATTCCTCAAGCCGCTCGGCATCGCCCTCGTAGAGGTCGGTGATGCCCAAATTGCGCATCGTATCGAGCCCCTCCCGGTCAATATCGACCCCCCAGACGCGCGACGCAACATCGAGCAGTTTCAGGTGCAGGTGGTCGCGTTTGGCCATTCTCTCCTGAGTCAATCCACAATCGGTGCAACCGATATGCAGCACTTTTTTGCCGCGCGCAAGTTCGATGATTGCGGGCATACGACCATGCACGACCGCGACATCGAGCGGCAGGAGATGTTCGGTACTGACCATAACTTGATTTTGGGTTTGAATCCGGTTACAAATCCAGGGAGGGCACTCTCTACCCACATTTGCCGCGAGTCTATTCGCAAGCGTGATGCCAATGGAGGCAAGCACGGAGTTCCGACGCTCCCGGCAATTATTGCCGCTTCATGCGCTCTTGCCAGGTGTTCCACATCGGCAATGGGGCAAGTCAAAGTCCACCGATCGATGCTCGACTCGATAGGTGATGGTGCGGTTTGAGCGTTGACACAGGCCGCTCTCTCGATTAGATTCAATTAGTTTATCCATCCCCTACTTTTACTCCCGACCATTCAGGCCATAACCCCTTGATCCGTCGCGCCAAGACCGGCTACCTTCTGCTGGAGGACGGCCGGATGTGGGAAGGCTGGCTTTACGGCGTTGAAAGCGAGGCGCTCGGCGAAGTCGTCTTCAACACTGCCCAGACCGGCTATCAGGAAGTGACGACCGATCCTTCATACTGGGGCCAGATCGTCGTGATGACCCAGCCGCACATTGGCAACACCGGCGTTAATCCCGACGATTACGAGGCTCACCGCCCCAATCTGGCAGGGTTCATCGCCCGCTCCTTCGAGATTCCCTCCAACTGGCGCAGCACACAAAGCCTTAAGGATTATCTAATCAAGTTCGGTATCCCGGCGCTCGAGGGGATCGACACCCGTGCCGTTACGCAGCATCTGCGCATTGTCGGCGCTCTAAGAGGGGGAGTCTTCCCCCTCTCGCTCTCTTCGGAGGAAGCATTGCAACGGGTGCTTGGCCATCCATCTATGGAGGGCCTTGACGGTGCCCGGGAGGTCTGTTGCCGGAAGCCTTATGATTGGACCCTGGGAAGTCCGGTTGAGTGGCGAGGATTGACGGAAGCGATCGTTTCGGAGGGCGAAGAGGAAGGTCTTGAAGACGGACCAGGTGCGACAGGGGATCTATTCAGTCCGGGGAGGAGGTTGTCAGGGGATAGAAGTCGGTTCAGGGTCGCCGTGTGGGACTACGGCGTCAAGCGGAACATTTTGCGACGGCTGGTCGATGTTGGCGCCGAGGTGCGGGTCTATCCGGCATTTTCACCTGCGGAAGAATTGCTCGAAAGCCGGCCCGACGGGATTCTCCTGTCCAATGGCCCGGGCGATCCGGCAGCAGTCGTGGGGGCTATTTCCGAGATTCGTAAGGTCGCGGGGCGGATCCCGATCTTCGGCATCTGCCTGGGGCACCAGTTGCTGGCTCTGGCAACCGGTGGACGCACTTACAAGATGAAGTTCGGTCATCGCGGAATCAATCATCCCTGCGCCCCCGATGCCACCGGCCGGGTGCTGGTCACAGTCCACAACCACGGCTTTGCAGTCGATGGCGAACGACTGCCGAAAGGAGCGGTGGTCACGTTGCGCAGTTTGAACGACAACACCATCGAAGGACTCGACTACCCCGAACTTAACGCCTTCTCGGTGCAGTTCCATCCCGAAGCCTCGCCCGGTCCGCACGATGCGAGCGATCTATTTCTGGAGTTTCGGCGCCGGATGGGGGGTTAGTCGAGGTCGAGGACAACGCGGAGGCTCTCGGCGAGTTCTTCCATCCTGTCCCGTGATACTGACCCGATATATCGTTTGATACGACTTTTATCGATGCTTCGAATCTGCATCGTCAGCACTACGCTGTCTTCTTGCAATCCTCCCACACCTGCGGGAAAGATCACGGGGCCAAAGCGATAGTGTCCCCGGAATTTGGTCGTTAGTGGGCAGATTATTACAATGGGCAGTGTCTGATTGATCTGGTCGGATGAGACGATAAGGCAGGGGCGCGCCTCGCCTCGCTGTTCGCTTCCTTCAACCGGTTCCAGATTGGCGACGACGATGTCACCACGGAGATATGCCTTCACTCCGGCCAGTTTTCTACTTCTGTATGGCGCCATTCGTGCTGAACTTCGGCGACGACGTCGGCATACGCGATGCAGGCTTTTCGCAGTTCCTCGTGTCGTAAGCGGCGCTGTTCGGTTTTGACGTAGTCCGTCAGGAGTTTCCGTCCCACCTCTGCGATCTTCATCTTGTTAGCCGATAGAATATCGCTAAGTTGAGTACTTAGTTCGTCCGAGATCGGGATCACCAGACGACGGGAGTTTGATGCTGACATAATACTATCTTTCTTGCACAGAAACATGCACACAATAAAGATACGTAAGTTTTGTATAGATTGCAACCTCAGCAGCAATTTGGTCAAGAGAATACGTTCTGCTGTGATTCAATGCCACCGTTACGAGTCTTTAATCATTATTAACATTAACATTAACAATTTCATTTCATCTTGCCCGCCCGCACCGACATATCGTCCATCCTGATCGTCGGCTCCGGGCCGATCATCATCGGCCAGGCGTGCGAGTTCGACTATTCCGGCACCCAAGCCGTCCGGGCGCTGAAGCGGCTCAATTACCGGGTCATTCTCGTCAATAGCAATCCGGCGACGATTATGACCGATCCGGATCTAGCCGATGCGACCTACATCGAGCCGCTCGTGCCGGAAGTGCTCGAGCGTGTCATCGCACGCGAACGTCCAGATGCGATCCTCTCGACGATGGGCGGTCAGACTGCGCTTAATCTGGCGCGCGACCTCCATCGCACAGGCGTCCTCGAACGCTATGGCGTTCAATTGATCGGCGCCGACTACGAAGCGATCGACGCCGCTGAGGATCGCGGGCGTTTTCAAGCGCTCGTCCGGTCGCTTGGACTCGACGTGCCCAAGGGTGCCATCGCAACAACCCTCGAGGAGGCCGAGCAGGCAGTTCAGACAACCGGCTTCCCGGCAATTATCCGCCCGGCTTATACGCTTGGCGGCAGTGGCGGATCGGTCGCATACAATATCGAGGAGTATCGGACGCTCGTCCAACGGGGACTTGCCGCGTCGCCGGTCGGGGAGGTGATCGTCGAGGAATCGCTCGTCGGCTGGAAGGAGTTCGAACTCGAGGTGATGCGCGACCGGACCGGTAACGCCGTCGTCGTCTGCTCGATCGAGAACTTCGACCCGCTCGGCGTTCACACCGGCGATAGTCTGACCGTCGCACCGGCTCAGACCCTCACCGACCGTGAATACCAGTTGATGCGCGACGCAGCGATATCGGTGATGCGGGCGGTCGGGGTCGAATCAGGCGGGTCGAACATCCAGTTCGGGTTGCACCCCCGGACCGGACGGATGGTGGTGATCGAGATGAATCCGCGGGTCTCGCGGTCCTCGGCACTCGCCTCGAAGGCGACCGGCTTCCCGATCGCCAAGATCGCAGCGCAACTGGCGGTTGGATTGACGCTTGGCGAGATTGCCAACGAGATCACCGGCCAAACGGTCTCGGCTTTCGAGCCGACCATCGACTACGTCGTCGTCAAAATCCCGCGTTGGGCTTTCGAGAAGTTCCCCACCGCAGATCGGACGCTCGGACCGCAAATGAAGTCTGTCGGGGAAGTGATGGCCATCGGCCGCACCTTTCCCGAAGCGCTTCAGAAAGCGCTGCGCGGCCTCGAAATAGGACGTGACGGTCTCGGCGCCGACGGGCGCGATGCGATCCTCGTCGAACACATCGAGCCGCATCTCCGACATGAGTGGCGCGACCTCTTTCTGACCAAACTGCGTCAGCCGCAGCCTGATCGCATCTTCCTGATTCGCTATGCGCTTGCGCTCGAAGCGACCACCGGGCAGATTCACGAGGCGTCGGGCGTCGATCCCTGGTTCATCGAACAAATCCGGCTGCTGCACGAAGCCGGGCAATATCTCGCCCGCGGCGCCGGCGATCGCGAGACCCTCTTGACTGCCAAACGACTCGGCTTCAGCGACCGGCAGTTGGCGCACCTCTGGCGCACGACGCCCCGGGGCATTCGGAATCAGCGCGAGCAGATGGGGGTCTTTCCCATATATCGAACGGTCGATACTTGCGCAGCCGAATTCGAAGCCGCCACACCCTACTTCTATTCCACTTTCGGCGAGGAGAACGAAGCCGCCCCTCTCGCCCCTGAAGTTCTCTCCGCCGAGTTCGATTACGAAGAAGGAACCACCTCATCAATCTCAATTCCAAAATCCGATTTCCCAAATCCGAAATCGATCGTCATTCTCGGTGCCGGGCCGAATCGCATCGGACAGGGAATAGAGTTCGACTACTGCTGTGTCCAGGCTACCCTTGCCTTGCGTGAAGCCGGCTTCCGGGTCATTATGGTCAATTCGAATCCCGAGACGGTCTCGACCGACTACGACATTGCGGACCGGCTCTATTTCGAGCCGCTCACGGCAGAAGACGTCATTGGCATCTGTCGTCTCGAACGACCGCTCGGCATCGCGCTCCAGTTCGGCGGCGGGACGCCGCTCAAATTGGCTGGAGAACTGGCTACCGCCGGACTGCCGATCCTGGGAACTTCGCGCGATGCCATCGACCTGGCTGAGGATCGCGGACGCTTCGCCGACCTATTGAAGAAGAACGGGATCGTTCATCCCCCCTTCGGCATTGCCTCGTCGCTCGAAGAAGCTCTTCAGACCGCCGCCCGCATAGGCTATCCGGTGCTGGTGCGGCCTTCCTATGTGCTCGGCGGGCGGGCTATGGAGATCGTTTTTGACGAGATTCGCCTGCGAGCCTTTTACGACGAGGCCGCGCAAGCCTCGGATGGCTCACCGGTATTAATCGACCGGTTTATCGAGGATGCCTTTGAGTTCGATGTCGATGCCGTCGCCGACGGCGAGACCTGTCTTGTATGTGGCATCATGCAGCATATCGAAGAGGCCGGGATCCACTCCGGCGATTCGGCTTGTGTCCTACCCCCTTACCAATTGGACGACGAGACCCGCGCAGAAATGGTGCGGATCACCCGTCTCCTGGCTCGGGAGTTAGGCGTCGTCGGGTTGCTCAACATCCAGTTCGCGCTGCGTCAGGGGCAGTTGTATGTCCTCGAAGTGAATCCCCGCGCCAGCCGAACGGTGCCGTTTGTCTCCAAGGCGACCGGTGTCGCCTGGGTGAAGGCTGCCGCCCGGGTACTGGTCGGTGAGCGGCTGGCCGCCATGAGCCTCCCCGACGACCCGATTCCGTCGCATGTGGCAGTCAAAGCGGTTAAGTTCCCTTTTGCCCGCTTCGATCACATCAGTTACTTTCTCGGGCCAGAAATGCGTTCGACCGGCGAGGTGATGGGCATCGGGGCGACCTTTGGGGAAGCCTTCGACAAGGCGATGCGCGCTGTCGATGCGTCGCTCCCCGACGGGGGAGGCGTCTTTATCAGCGTCAACGACCATGACAAGGATAACGTCTTCCCGATCGCTCGCGACCTTGCCGGGCTCGGTTTCAAGATATGGGCAACAGAGGGCACCTGCCGCCGGCTGGCCGCGGAGGGACTTTTGGTCGAGCGCATCTTCAAAGTGAACGAAGCCCGCCCGAACGTCGTGGACCGCATCAAGAACGGCGATATTGGGATGATCATCAACACCCCGCTCGGCCGGCAGTCGCACTATGACGAGCGGTCGGTAGGCGCCGAGGCTTACCGGCGCGGCATCCCCAACATCACCACGCTATCGGGGGCGCGTGCCGCAGTCGAAGCGATCCGCGAGCGTCGCAAAGGAGTTGCGAGTCTGAGGAGTCTTCAGGAGTGGAATGGCCATGGATGACCTCACCTACACCGCCCATCCGATGCGGGAATCGCCGGCGCGGGCGATCCTCTTCTGGCTCATCGTAGCGTTCACACTCTGGGCCGTCTGGTGGAACGTCCAATCTGTTCTGCTCACAGTTGTTGCCGCATTGGTCCTCATCGGCGCGCTCACCTCGTTCATCCTGCCGACCCGCTACCGCATCGGCCCGGAAGGCGCCTCCTATGAGCGGCTGACCGGATCCAAGCGGCTCGAATGGTCGCGCGTCCGCTCGGTGTCTGACGAGCGTGATGGGATCTTTCTCTCGACCTTCGTTTCGCGTAACGTCCTCGAGAACTTTCGCGGCCTATACCTGCCCTATCGCGACAATCGCGACGACATCCTGACCCTGGTGCGCAAGTATGCGACGAATGCCAATATCAACGAGGATAAAGATGTCAACGGGAGAAGGGGATGAAGGTCCATTGGTCATGCCCCGGTCGATTCCATATCCGGTCATTCTCATTGACGCCCTCCCCTCTTGCACCTTAACTACCCCCCATCATTTGTTCCGCAATCTATAGTGCCTTGAACATATGTTCACACAATATTTTGTGATAAGAGGCGCTCTGGAGGGTTGACTTATCGAGGCAGGGAGGTTATATTGCTTCCCGCTCGCGTGAGAGCCTCCGACTGCCCATCGGCGATCAACCCGCTACGGTTGCTGCGCTCCGCCTGCCACAACAACGAGCTTCACATCCCTGCCTCCTGGCACGGATAGCCCATGTTACCAGGAACTTATTATGTCATCCGAACCCTCCTTCCCAGCCCTTGCTCCCTCGCTTCCCACTGCCGAAACCCTCAATGGCAACGGGCATTTACCGCAGTCAAAATCGGATCCGGTTTCCGCTGCCTACCCAATGGAGGCCTCTCCGCTCGACACACTTCCGGATCCGAATCTCTCAGATAACGCTGTCACTGTCTTGAAGCGGCGCTACCTGCAGAAGGACGCCGATGGCCGGGTTATCGAGTCACCCAAGGAAATGTTCTTGCGCGTCGCATCGGTCATCGCCTCGAACGAGCGACGGTACCGTCCCGACGTCGATCTGCTCGAAGAGACGAAGCGCTTCTACCGGATGATGGCGTCGCTCGATTTCATCCCCAACAGCCCGACGATGATGAATGCCGGGCGCCCGCTGGGGCAACTGGCAGCCTGCTTCGTCCTGCCGGTGAGCGACACGATGGAGGGCATCTTCGAGTCGATAAAGCAGGCTGCGCTGGTGCATAAATCGGGCGGCGGCACCGGCTTCAGTTTTAGTCGTCTGCGCCCCAAGTCCTCGATGGTTGCTTCCACCACCGGCACTGCCTCGGGCCCGGTCTCCTTCATGGCTGTCTTCAATGCTGCCACCGAAGCGATCAAGCAGGGCGGAACGCGCCGCGGCGCCAATATGGGCATCCTTCGCGTCGATCACCCCGACATCCGCGAGTTCATCACCTGCAAGAAGGATATGGTCTCGATCACAAATTTCAACATCTCGGTGACCGCCACCGACAGGTTTATGGAGGCGTTGGAGCAGGGCACCACCTACGACCTCATCGCGCCGCATACCGGTAAAATCGTCGGGACTGAGAGCGCCCGGGAGATTTTCGACATGATCGCCGAAAACTCCTGGCTGAACGGCGACCCCGGACTCGTCTTTATCGACGAAGTGAACCGCCACGAAAAGACCCCCCATGTCGGCCTCGTCGAAGCGACCAATCCGTGTGGCGAACAGCCCCTGCTGCCTTACGAGTCGTGCAACCTCGGCTCGGTCAACCTGAACAATATGCTGAAGGAGAGCCTTGCCGGCCTCGAGATCGACTACGACCATCTCCGACGGGTCGTCCGACGCGGCGTCCGGTTCCTCGACAACATCATCGACCAGAACAAGTATCCGATTCCCGAAATCCATGAGATGACCCACAACAACCGCCGGATCGGATTGGGCGTGATGGGATTCGCCGATATGCTCTACGCGCTCCGGATACCCTACGACTCTGGTGAAGCGCTCGACCTCGGCCGGGACTTGATGCAGTTCATTCACACCGAAGCGCGCAAGATGTCGGACGAACTTGCCGTCGAGCGGGGTGCCTTCCCGAACTGCGAAGGCTCGGTCTTCGACCATCCGACGCGCAATTCGACAGTGACGACCATTGCTCCGACCGGGACGATCTCGATGATCGCCGACTGCTCGGGAGGCATCGAGCCAAATTTCGCACTCTGCTATGTCAAGCGGGTGATGGACGACGACCGGTTGCTCTATGTCAATCCGCGACTCGAAGAAGCCGCCCGGTCGGGCAACTGGTATTCACCCGAACTGATGAAGAAGATAGCCGACGGCGCGCATCTGGAGGATCTGGCCGAAATACCCGAAGACATTCGACGGGTCTTCGTCACGGCGCACGAGATCACGCCCGAGTGGCATATCCGGATGCAGGCAGCGTTTCAGGAGTGGACCGACAACGCCGTCTCGAAGACAATTAACTTCCCCCACGAGGCGACCGTCGAGGATGTCAAGTCGGCTTACCTGCTCGCATGGAAGTTGAATTGCAAGGGAATCACCATATACCGCGACGGAAGCCGGCCAGTTCAGGTGATGAACGTCGGCGACAAACTGGCCAAGAAGACCGAGGAGGCGGCACTCGAGACGGCTCCCACCGAAGCCGCCCGTCCGCAGGCGGTTGAACCCGCTATCCTGCCCCGACGCCCGGCGGCCGCCTACCCGACCCTAAAACCGCGCAACCGGCCGCGCATCACCCACGGTTACACCGAGCAGATCAAGACCGGCGAGGGAACCCTCTATGTGACCATCAATGAGGACGATGTCGGTCTTTGCGAGGTCTTTGCTTCGATCGGCAAGGTGGGAGGCTCGGCGATGGCGCAGTCCGAAGCGATCGGGCGGCTCATCTCGCTCTCGCTCCGGTCAGGGGTTGACCCGCGGGCGATCGTCTATCAGTTGAAGGGGATCACTGGTCCCAACTCGGCCTGGCACGAGGGGGAACTGATCCGCTCGATCCCGGACGCGATCGCCCGGGCGCTCGAACGGTATCTTGACCGTAAGGAGAAGATTCAGGCCGAACTTCCGCTCGGGGCGGTGGAGACGCTTCCGGCTGGCGCGGTCGCCGAACTGCCTCCGATGCCTTCGCCCAAGCCGGAACTGCGCATCCAGTATGCCGTCGGCTTCGAGACCAAGGAACTCTGCCCCGACTGCAACGGGCCGATCTCGTTCGAGGAGGGCTGCCTCATCTGCCGCAGTT